>CACXGR010000088.1 GCA_902767235.1 uncultured Lachnospiraceae bacterium
CATATTCCGGACCTCATCAAGGCGGGTGTGGACAGCTTTAAGATCGAGGGGCGCATGAAGACGGCACTGTATGTGGCGTCGGTCGCGCGAGCTTACAGGCAGGCCATAGACGACTATTTTGAGAGCGAGGAGCTGTACACGAGCAGGATCCCCCTGTATCAGGATGCGATCCGCAAGTGCACATACAGAAAATTTACAACGGGATTCTACTACGGAAGACCCGGGGAAGAAGCGATGGTCTATGACAGCAATACCTATGTCAACGAAGCGGTTTTCCTCGGTATCGTAGAAGAGATCACAACAAACGGACTGGCGCGGATCATGCAGAGAAACAAGTTCTGCGTCGGAGACAGGATCGAGATCATGAAACCGGACGGAAGAGACATACCGGTGATCGTCGCCGGGATGTTCGACACCGAAGGCACGCCCAGAGAGAGCGCGCCTCATCCCAGGGAGATCATGGATCTGGATCTGAGAAAAGCTGGGAATCCGTCTGAACAGGCGGATGTTGAGACAGGTGACATCCTCAGAGTGGTCATGCACGGGACAGAAGAGGAGAAGTGACCGGGAGCCCTCACGGGTATTGATTTCTGTTGTAACGTAAACAAAAAAGGGGAAGAGATATGAAAATCATAGTAGTTGGCTGTGGAAAGGTGGGCGCTGCCCTCACGGCACAGTTGAGCCGGGAGGGGCATGACATCGCCGTCATCGATGTGAACAGCACTGTCTTGACGGACATAACGAACAATTATGATGTCATGGGGTTGATCGGCAACGGTGCCAGTCATGCAGTTCAGTTGGAAGCAGGAATTGAGAAGGCGGACCTTCTCGTGGCAGTTACGGATTCGGATGAACTGAATCTTCTCTGCTGCCTGATCGCAAAGAAAGCCGGTGGATGCAATACGATCGCGAGAGTGCGAAATCCCGTGTACACCGGCGAGATCGACTTCATTAAGGAGGAATTGGGACTATCCCTTACTGTCAATCCGGAATATGCGGCGGCGACAGAGGCAGCCAGAGTGCTCCGGTTCCCTTCCGCCGTTCAGATCGAGACCTTCGCGAGGGGCAAGGTCGAGATCGTCAAGGTAAAGATCCCGGAAAACTCTGTTCTGGACGGCTGTCCGCTGGCACAGATCCACAAGAGAACAGGCACGGATGTGCTGATCTGCACAGTGGAGAGAGGCGAGCATGTCGAGATACCCAACGGCTCCTTTGTGCTCAAGGCAGGGGACACCATCAGCATTGTGGCCTCCAAGGAGAACACCAGGGACTTCGTGTCCCGGATCGGCCTCAAGAGCAGAAGAGTCCGCGACTGCATGATCATCGGAGGCGGCAAGATCGCCTTTTATCTGGCACAGCAGCTCCTGGATTCGGGGATTCGCGTAAAGATCATTGAAAAGAACAGAGAGCGCTGTGAAGAGCTCAGCGATCTTCTGCCCAAGGCAGTTATTATCCATGCGGACGGCTCGAATCAGAGCATCCTCATGGAGGAAGGGATCAAGGACTACGAGGCCTTTGTCACACTGACAGGCATGGACGAGGAGAACCTCTTCCTGTCGCTGTTCGCGCAGAATGCCTCCAAGGCCAAAGTCATTACCAAGGTGGACCGCCTGGCATTTGATGAGATCATCAAGCGCCTGGATCTTGGAACGCTTCTGCATCCCAAGAATATCACGGCGGACAATATCGTGCGCTATGTCCGTGCTCTGCAGAACTCCATCGGCAGCAACATGGAATCATTGTACAAGATCATAGAAGACAAGGTAGAGGCTATGGAATTCGTGATCGGCTCCGATTCACCGGTAGTCGGAATTCCGCTTTCAGAACTCAAAGTCAAGCCCAACGTCCTGATCGCCTGCATCAGCCGCGGCGGCAGGATCATCATACCCAACGGAAATACGAGCATCCATGTGGGCGACAGCGTCGTCGTAGTCTCGGGCCATTTGGGATTTGGTGATATCGGCGACATTCTCAGGTGACGGACAGGAGGCGACTATGAATTATTCCATTATCCGGAAAATACTGGGCATTGTCATTCAATTTATTGGTGCTTTTCTGGTTCTGCCTGCCTTCTGCGGACTGGTCTACGGGGAAAAACAGGCGATCGTCTATATTGTTCTGGCGGTGGTATATTTTGCCCTGGGCAGGCTGATCTCATCCTTTAAGCTCAACAATCAGGCCTATTACGCGAGAGAGGGCCTGGTCGTTGTGGGACTCAGCTGGATCATCCTTTCGGTACTGGGCGCGATCCCGTTGGTCATCACAAAGGATATCCCGAACTTTACCGACGCGCTCTTCGAGACGGTCTCAGGCTTTACGACCACCGGATCGAGCATTCTCTCCGATGTCGAAGCACTCAGCCACGCCGGCCTGTTCTGGAGAAGCTTTACGCACTGGGTCGGCGGCATGGGCGTCATTGTCTTTATTCTCGCCGTGCTTCCCATGACGGGCGGCTACAACATGAACCTCATGCGCGCAGAGAGCCCGGGCCCCACAGTGGGCAAGCTCGTGCCCCGCATGAAGGA
>CACXGR010000089.1 GCA_902767235.1 uncultured Lachnospiraceae bacterium
TCGGCGCCGCTCTCGCCGTGGTCGTGGTCGTCTTCTTCCTGATCTCAGTGGTCTTTGGATCCGTTTACACGCTGTCCGAGACGGAAAGCGCGGTCGTCACGACCCTGGGCCAGGCCACGGTCAACAACAACAAGGGCCTGCAGTTCAAAATCCCGTTCATCCAGCACGTCACCAAGATCAACACGACCGTGCAGAGTTTTGAGGTCGGATATACGGAGACCAGCGACGGGAGCTACCACAATGTGGAAAACGAGTCCACTATGATCACCTCCGACATGAACTTTGTCGATATCGACTTCTACGTGACATATCAGGTGACGGACCCGCTCCAGTATATGTACGCATCGGAGTCGCCGGAGCTGATCCTCAAAAATCTGGTCCAGAGCACGATCCGCGGCACGGTCAGCGCCTACACGGTGGATTCCGCACTGACGACAGGCAAGTCCGACATCCAGCAAAATATCAAGAGCATCGTCATGGATGAGCTCGAAGAGCAGGACATCGGCCTGTCGCTGATCGATATTTCGATCCAGGACGTGGAGCCGCCCACGGACCAGATCAAAGAGGCCTTCTCCGAGGTCGAAAACGCCCGGCAGAACAAAGAGTCCGCTCTGAACAAGGCCAACCAGTACCGGAATGAGCAGATCCCGGCGGCCGAGGCCAAAGCCGACAACATCATCCAGAAGGCAGAGGCCAAAAAAGCTTCCCGCATCAACGAGGCGAACGGCCAGGCCGCCCGCTTCAACGCCGAGTACAGCGAGTACAGCAAGTATCCGCTCATCACCAAGCAGCGCATGTTCTACGAGGCGATGGAGGAAATCCTGCCCAGCGTCAAGATCATCATCAACAACGATGAGGACGGAACGACCCAGCGCATGTATCTTGGGGATCTGGATGGCAGTTTTGGCGGGGCGTCCGCTTCCGGCGGCGCAGATGATGCCGCTCAAGGCGGCTCTTCAGACAATAACAGCAGCGGCGGCACATCCGACAAGACGGGAGGTGAGGAGTGATGAAGAAATATTTTGGCAAAATAGTGATCGTCCTGATCGTCATCTTTCTCCTGGCCGACATGGCTTCGGTCATCACCTATCCCAATGAGTACAAAGTCATCAAGACCATGGGCAAGATCTCGCGCGTCACGACGGAGCCGGGCTTCTCCATGCGGGTCCCGCTGATCCAGAGTGAGAACACCATCTCCAAGGCGAGGCAGCTCTACGACATCGCGCCCACGGAGATCTACACCTCCGACAAGAAGAAGATGGAGGTCGACGCCTACATCATCTGGCGGGTCGTCGATCCCGTCAAGTTTACCCAGACGCTGAACTCTTCCACTGCCAGCGCGGAGAGCAAGATCAGCGCCATGGTCTATGGCGCGCTGAAGGCGACGGTCTCTTCCACCACGCAGGAGGAGCTGATTGCCTCCAGGGACGCGGCGCTGGATAAGAACGACGATGACGACGCCCTGGACGTGGAGGTGGAGGACATCACGTCCGAAGATCTCCAGGAGAAAGAGGAGGCGGAAAACGGCGTCGGGACGGATGCCGGTGGTACAGAAGATCAGAACAAAGAGACGGACGACGGCATGACCGTCATCGACGAGAACACCCGGGTCATCTCCCTCTCCAGCAAGATCCTGGAGCAGCTCAGCAAGGACTATGACCCCGAGCAGTACGGCATCGAGATCCAGATGGTCAAGATCAAGAAGCTCGACCTGCCCGACGAGAACAAAGATGCGGTCTACAACCGCATGATCACCGAGCGCAAAAACATCGCCGCCGCCTATAAGGCCCAGGGCGATTCCGAAGCGCAGAAGATCCGCAACACGACGGACAGAGAGACGGCCGTCATGATCTCCGAGGCAGAGGCCAAGGCGGATCAGCTCGAGGCAGAAGGCGAGGCCGAATACATGCGGATCCTCTCCGACGCCTACAACGATCCCGATAAGGCGGAATACTATCTCTTCGTGCGCCAGCTCGACGCAGCCAGAAAGAGCCTCGAAAGCGGCAACACAACGCTCTTTTTGGACAGCGATTCGCCGCTGGCCAGCGTGTTCGAGAGCCAGCCTTAACTGATACCTTCAAGGTAGATTGTTGACACCTGTCAAGGTAAGAGGAATGTGAAATATCAGCCTGACGCAAAAGGCCATCCCGGGTTCGTCCCCGGGATGGCCTTTTTCCGTCACAGACTCTTGTAAAACTTCACTGCCTCATCGAGATCCTTTTGCGTGGGATGGCCTTTCGCTGTGCCGCCCACAATCTTAAAAGGTCCGAAGGTGTTATATCCAGGGCAGTGGTACTGTCCGATCACCCAGCAGTTTTTCTCCTCGATGGCCTTTCTGGCTGAGGAGGACTGATTGTCCATGTTCATGGCACTGCTGTAGAGAATGAAGACATTCTTTCCGGGAGGGAGGTTGTCCTTCATGTAGTTCAGCATCGGCTTGCCAAAGCTTCCTGCATAAATGCCGGAGGCGACACCGATCCTGTCGTACTCGGAGAGGTTCCTGGGGCCTGCTTTGGTCACATCCAAAAGCTCCACATTCTCCGGATCTGCCGCCGCGATCGCGTCCACAAGTTTCTTCGTATTGCCATGATGATTTGAATAATAGAGAATTATTGTTTTCATTTTGAAGGCTCCTTTCATCACCCTACCTTTAAGGTCAAATGTGCGATAAACTATAGTTAAGTCAACAGCCCGAATCAGAAAGGAGACACAACAACAATGTCCACCCTCAAATCCGTACAAGACAAATACACACTGAGCAACGGTTATAAGATCCCCTGTCTGGGGCTGGGAACCTGGCAGATGGAGGAAGGCGAACAGGCCGCCGAGTGCGTCCGGCAGGCCATCGCCTGCGGATATCGCCACATCGACACGGCTGCCGCATACCACAACGAGCGCGGTGTCGGCGAAGGCGTGCGGACCTGCGGCGTTCCCAGGGAAGAGCTCTTTGTCACTGACAAAGTTTGGAACTCCAAGCGCGGCTACGACAAGACCAAAGCCACATTCGACAAAACCATGCAGCGTCTCGGCCTGGACTACCTGGACCTGTTTCTGATCCACTGGCCGGCCAACGCCAAACAGTTCTCCAACTGGGAGGAGATCAATGTGGACACCTGGCGGGCCCTGACCGAACTCTACGAACAAGGCCGGATCAAAGCCATCGGCGTCTCCAACTTTAAGCCCCATCACCTCAAAGCTCTCATGGAATGCGGCGTAAAGCCCATGGTCAACCAGATCGAGTTCCACCCCGGCCAGCTCCAGGAGGAAATCCGTGACTACTGCCGCCGGAACGGCATCCAAGTGGAAGCATACAGCCCCTTCGGAACCGGCAAAATACTGCAGAACGAAACTCTATCCGCCATCGCCTCCCATTACGGCAAATCGACGGCACAGCTCTGCCTGCGCTGGAGCCTCCAGCACGACGTGATCCCGCTGCCCAAGAGCGTAAATCCTGAGCGCATGCGGCAGAACACGGACATCTTCGACTTCGAAATCACCCCCTCAGACATGAAAGCCATAGATGAGATGCCCTACATCGGCGGCTCCGGAATGGATCCCGACACCGTGGACTGGTGACAGCCCCCTTTTACCTTGACAGTTGTCATCACCCCACCTTAAAGGTCATTTGCTATGCCCACTCGCTCGGCCCAGATGATGAAGCCGACCTTGATCAGGTTCGGGATCTCCGCGTTGGGGAATCTGCTGTCGAAGGCGTGCACCATCATCATGCCTTCAGGCGAGTTTGCGTAGGCGTAAAAAGCATCGGTAAAATCCTCATATATTCTGCAGCACCGCTCGACCGAAGCATCCTTCTCCGGCGCATTTATGTCGAAGAAATCCTCTGCGAGCTGATCATCCCAGATCGCGAAGCGCGGATTGATCGTGTGCACCATGACGCTCGCGGCGACCATCTCATTTTTGCCTTCGATGGCCTTGAGCTCCTCAAAAGCTTCTCTGAACGAAATGTTGCTCTCTTTCTTCATTGCTTCCAGATAGCGGAAGAACTCGATCAAAAATTTCTCCGAGTAGGCGTTTCCCGGCAAGTAAATCTTGCAGTAATCTTCCTGGAATGTGTAGTCATCTGATACGTCCGTGTTGAACAGTTGACCCGTGACAAACTTGTACTTTCTGAGCGCATCCGCTATCTCGGGCGTCCCGACGATCTGCTTGGCCCTGGCTTCTTCGATCATTTTGTCCTCCTTACAGTTTCTGCACAGCCGTCTCGGCGTGTTTTACATATTCGACAATTATATAATACCATGAACCGCCCCGGTCGGGCAGTATCTCTGAACGGCGCACTGAAATTATGCAGTCAAAATATCGCTCTTCTTCTCTTTTTTGAGCAAAATATCCTGTAAACTCCAATTTGATGCTCCCCCTTTATGCGTTTTGCATATATAATGAAAGCAGGTTATGTTTTGACAGATCTACAGCATTAGAGGAGGACATTTATGAAATCATTAGGAATTGCGATCATCGGCTGCGGTTTTGCCGGGAATTTCCATTCAAACGCATGGGTAAAAGTCAACTACATCGACATCAAGCTCAAAGCGGCCGTGGACAACAACCTGGAGCGGGCACAGGCCCTGAAGGAAAAGTGGAATTACGAATATGCGACGGCCGACTACGACCAGGTTCTGGCTGATCCGGAAGTCGATATTATCGATATCGCGCTTCCTCCTTTCCTGCATCTGCCTTTTGCCTACAAAGCGCTGGCCGCCGGCAAGCATGTCATCTGCGACAAGCCGCTGACCGGTTACTTTGGCACGAAGGATGACGAGCGCCCGGTCGGCGACAAAGTCCCCAAGAGAAAAATGTACGAGAGCATCCTCAAGGACCTCGAGGAGTGCCGGCAGAAGGTCGCCGAGAGCAATACGCTCTTCATGTACGCGGAGAACTACATCTACTCCCCCGCGATCATCAAGGCCGCGGAGATCCTGCGCAAGAAAAAGAGCCGCGTGATCTACATGAACGCGGAGTGCAGCGTGCACGGCTCCACTTCTCCCCTCTCCAAGGACTGGCACCTGGTCGGCGGCGGCAGCATCATGCGCCTGGGCTCCCACCCCATCGCCGGCTGCCTCTACCTCAAGCAGGTTGAGTCCGAAGTGCTCGGCACACCGATCCGTCCCGTCAGTGTCGTCGCAGACACAGGAAGGATCGTTCAGGGCTTCCCTGAGGAGGCAAAAAAGCACATCCTCAGCAAATTTAACGACGTCGAGGATTTCGGCCACATCACGCTGACCTTCTCCGACGGGACCAAGGCCGTCATCCTCAGCTCCGAGCACTACATGGGCGGCATCCAGAACCACATCAA
>CACXGR010000090.1 GCA_902767235.1 uncultured Lachnospiraceae bacterium
CCTGCTGGGCGCATCTGGCACTGTTTGCAGTCATCTTCGCGGTGCTCTCCATAATCGTGCTGGAATTCATCGACAACGACAGGCGATAAAGAGATCATAGTTTTCACTTTTTCTTCAGATGAGGAGGTTGCAGAGATGTTGAAGGATTTTGTCAAGGCACAGGAACCGGAGGAGGAAGAACTTCGAAGAGAGCTGAAGGAAGCCCAGGAAAAGCTGGCCGGCTATCAGATGCAGATCAAGAACGCCAAGCTTCCGGTCATGGTCATCTTCGAGGGCTGGGGCGCCGCCGGCAAGGGCAGCGTCATCGGAAGAGTGATCAAGAGCATCGATCCCCGCTTTTTCAAGGTGCGGACCATGGCCGCCCCCACCGATGAAGAGCGGCGGTATCCTTTCCTCCACCGCTATCTTCTGGAAATCCCGGAGGCGGGCAAATTCACTTTCTATGATACCTACTGGATGAACGAGGTGACGACGCAGCTGATGGAGGGCGAACTGGACGAGGCCGAGTACAAGAAACGCGTCCGCAGTATCAATACGACCGAGCGGTCTCTGACGGACAACGGCTACCTGGTCATGAAGTTCTTCTTCCACATCAGCAAAAAAGAGCAGAAGCGCAGGCTTCTGGAATTGATGTCGGACAAGAACACCAGCTGGCGGGTTCTCCCGGACGACCTGTATGAAAACAAGCACTACAAGAAATACCTGGCTGTCTACGAGCAGTACCTCGAGGACACGGACCGCGCCGCCGCTCCCTGGTACATCATCGACGCCTCGAACAAAAAATGGGCGGAGCTGCAGGTTCTTCGCTACCTCAATCAGGGGATCGATACCGCGCTCAAGAATCATGCCCTGGCTGCACCGATCCGCCAGAATATCTTCCCTCTGAATCCGATCCCCAAGCTCTCCGAGGTCTCTCTGGCTGACAAGACGCTGACCAAAGAGGAATACGACCTGGAGCTGAACCGGCTGCAGAAGGAACTGCGCGGGCTGCACTATGAGCTCTACCGCAAGAAGATCCCCGTCATCATCGCCTATGAGGGATGGGACGCCGCCGGCAAGGGAGGCAATATCAAGCGGATCACGAGTGCGCTCGATCCCCGCGGATTTGAGGTTCACCCCATCGCCAGCCCAGAGCCCCACGAAAAAGCGAGGCATTTCCTCTGGCGCTTTTGGACAAGGCTGCCCAAGGACGGACATATCGCCATCTTCGACCGCACCTGGTACGGCCGCGTCATGGTGGAGAGGCTGGAGGGCTTCTGCAGCGAGAACGATTGGCAGCGCGCCTACAATGAGATAAACGAGTTTGAGAAAGAACTCGCCGACTGGGGCGCCGTCGTGATCAAGTTCTGGGTGCAGATCGACAATCAGACCCAGCTTCAGCGCTTCACGGACCGCCAGAACACGCCTGAGAAACAGTGGAAGATCACCGACGAGGACTGGAGAAACCGGGAGAAGTGGAACCAGTATGAGGAGGCCATAGACGAGATGCTCCAGAAGACGAACACGGCCTTCGCGCCCTGGTATATCCTGGAGTCCAACGACAAGCGGTACGCGCGCATCAAGGCGCTCCGGATCGTCGTCGATGCGCTCAGGAAGGCCTGCAAAGATAAGAAGTGAGAAAAGAGGACAATACTGAATGAACAGAAACCATAAATACTCCGCGCTCCTCATATCGGTCATGATGATCGCGGCGCTGATCCTGTGCAGCTGCGGCGGCAGTGCCGATACTGCTTCGAAAGAATCCGACGCGCAGAGCTATGTAAAAGCGATGCTCGACATGATGTGCCTGGGCGACTACGACCACTCCGTAAAATTTGAAGGTATCGAGGAAGGGGAGGAAGCCAATGCCCGGGACGCCATGATCGACGACGCGATGGGCGCCATTGAAGGCGATATCAGCGACGAGATCCGGCAGGAATACAAAGAAGCACTGACCGAGGCCCTCTCCAAGACCAAATATACTGTCGGAAAAGCCGAAAAGACCGAAGACGGCGGATATGACGTCACGGTGACGATCGAGCCTCTCAAGCTCTTCGCCGGGATCAATGACAGTTCGGAGGAAATGAACGAACTCTTTCCTGAGAATGAAGATACCTCCGCGCTCACCGACGAGGAGCTCAACAACCGCTTCTACGGCTTCATGGTCAAGCAGATGAAAGAAGGTCTGCAGGATCCCGTCTACGGGCCGGCGCAGGAAGTCGTCGTGCACTGCACGCCCTCCGGAGACGGCGAAGAAGTCTTCAGCATCTCCGATGAAGACGGCGCCAGGCTGGGCGAGCTGCTGCTCTCCACAGACACAGAATAGCATTTCATGCGATCATTTAAGCGTACCGGAGCCCGGGGCTGCGGTGCATCAGCGGGAAGCTGCCGGCATCGGCAGCTTCTTTTTGCGCGCTCCGCCTTAACACAAATCTTTATGTCATCTTTATATCGATCTTAATAACCTTATCCCCGTTTTAATACAGCCTCCTGTAATATACACTTAACAAGCTGAGCTGAACAGTTTTTGACTTACGCAGGACGGAGGAACTTATGAGGATCATAACACGGCAGATCAAAATATCCTCTTTTCAGATCATAATCGGAAGTTTTCTCGCCGTAATCCTCCTGGGCGCTTTTTTGCTCATGCTGCCGATCTCTTCGGCTGCCGGCGTCGTTACGCCTTTCTCAGACGCGCTCTTTACCTCCACTTCCGCGATCTGTGTGACCGGACTGGTCGTCCACGACACTTTCCGGTACTGGTCCCTCTTCGGGAAGATCTGCATCCTGATCCTGATCCAGATCGGCGGCCTGGGAACCATCACGCTGGCAACATTTGCCACCATGATGGCCGGACGCAAGATCAGTCTTTTTCAGCGAAGCGTGATGAGGGACGCCGTGTCCGCCGATGACATCGGCAGCATCGCCCCCTTCACCTTATTTATTCTGACGGGCACTCTGGCAGTGGAACTCCTGGGAGTTTTTTTTCTCTTTCCCATTTTCTTCCGGGAGTATCCACTGCCCCAGAGTATCCTATATGCCGTATTCCATTCCGTCTCCGCATTCTGCAATGCCGGATTTGACCTTATGGGAAAGGCGCAGCCCTACTCCTCCCTTACGGGCTATACAGGAAGCATTCTGATGAACCTCACCATCATGTCCCTGATCGTCATGGGCGGCCTGGGCTTCAGGACATGGGAGGATGTCCTGAAGAACAAATTCAGGGTTCATAAGTACTCCCTTCAGACCAAGCTGATCCTCGCTACCACCGCGGCCCTGATCTTTCTCCCGGCAGCCGGTTTCTTCTTTTTAGAATATCAGGGCGTGCCGTTCAAAGAGCGGCTGCTCGCATCCCTCTTTCAATCTGTTACGACCCGAACCGCCGGTTTCAACACCACCGACTTTGACGCCTTTTCCGATTCCGGAAAACTGCTCAGTATCATCCTTATGCTCATCGGCGGATCTCCCGGATCCACCGCAGGCGGCATGAAGACCACTACTTTCGCTGTTCTGATCCTCAATGCTCTCGGCACCTTCCGCCACAGAGACGAGGCCTCGGCATTTTTCCGCAGGATCAGCGACGGGACCGTCAAAATAGCGGCGACCATATTCGCTCTCTATCTTACCCTTTTCACGGCGGGCGCCATGATCATCAGCATCAAAGAATCTCTTCCTCTTTTGACATGCATGTTCGAGGCGGCCTCCGCGATCGGAACCGTGGGACTGACACTGGGCATTACGCCGCAGCTCAGTCACCTTTCGAGGGCGATCCTTATATTTCTGATGTATTTTGGCAGAGTCGGAGGACTGACTCTGATCTACGCCACTGTTCCATCCCGCAGGCTGCGCAATCAGCGTCTCCCGCTGGCAAACGTATCTGTGGGCTGATCGGACGGCTTATGAGCCGCATCGATCCCCCCGCCGGACAGGAAAGGAAGTATTCTAATGAAAAATATACTGATCATCGGACTTGGACGTTTCGGACGCCACTGTGCCAAAAAACTGACGGAACTGGGACACCAGGTAATGGCCGTTGACGTTCGTGAGGACAGAGTGGATACCGTGCTCCCCTACGTGACAGACGGCCTGATCGGCAACAGCACAAAGGCGGATTTCATGAAGGGCCTGGGTGTCAAAAACTACGACGTCTGTATTGTCGCCATCGGCGATGATTTCCAAAGCTCCCTCGAGACCACTGCCCTTTTAAAGGATCTGGGAGCGCAATATGTCGTTGCGAGGGCTGCCAGAGACGTTCACGCAAGATTTTTGGCAAGAAATGGTGCTGATGAGGTGATCTATCCCGAAAGACAGCTTGCCGAATGGACCGCAATACGCTATAGTTCGAATCATATTTTGGATTATACTCCGCTCAGCGAAGAGTATGCGGTCTACGAGATCGAGATACCTGCAAACTGGACCGGCAAGAGCCTGGCAGAGCTGGATCTAAGGCGCAAGCATCAGGTAAATGTGTTTGCCATCAAGCAGGGAGAACGCCTCATCATGGATGTCCATCCTGACGTCCCGCTCAGGAAGAACCAGACGCTTCTGGTCATCGGAAAAAACAAGGAAATCAATAAATGTCTTCAGTAACTCCTCATTCCTTCGGGCCGTCGGCGAAGAAGCTGTTCCAGACGAACCTTTTGGCCCGCCAGTTCAAGAACCGGCGAAGCCTGCCTCTGGACTTTGTGATGTACAACGCAGTCCTGGCGGGCTGCACACTGATCGGTCTTCTGTTCCGATCCCTGGGATTCTCAGATGCCACGATCATTTCCGTCTATATTTTGGGCGTGTTGATATCGGCAGTTCTGGTCACGAGCTATATCAGCAACATCATCGTCTCCTTCGAGGCCATGATCGTGTTCAACTTCTTCTTCACGCAGCCGCTGTTCACACTGCACGCCTATGATGCGGAGTATCCGGTCACTTTTGTCGTCATGCTGATCGTGTCCTTTATCTCCACCTACATTGCAGCAGGACTCAAGGCGATCGCAATGCAGTCGGACGAGACCTATGAGAGGACCAAGCTTCTGTTTGACACAGCGACTCAGCTCCACAAGCTCAGTGATTACGATGAGATCCTGAGCACCACGGGAAGCCAGCTGGCCAAGCTCATGGACAAGCCGGTATACCTGTATGACATGAGCCGGGGACCGGAAACCTCCCTGCTCTTCTATCCGGGAGAGGCTTTCCCCGAGGAGATCCCCACAAATATCAAGTGGCTCTCGCCGGTAAAGTGGGTGAACCGGAACAACCGGGAGGCAGGTATAGGGACGGATATGTTTCCCTCCAACGAAATGCGTTTTCTCCCTGTGAGCAGCCACGATCATGTCTACGCGGTCTTCGGATACAATCCTGAAGACCCCGACCGGAAGAAAGGAGAGAACATTCAGCTCAATCCCTTCGACCGGGAGCTGATCGTCTCGATCCTGGGAGAGTGCTCCATGGCTCTGGAGAGGGAGCGGATCCAGCGCGAAAAGGAGGAGGAAGTGCTGCGCCGGCGCAATGAAAAGCTTCGCGCCGACCTGCTCAGGTCCATCTCCCACGACCTCAGGACGCCGCTGACCTCGATCTCCGGCAACGCCAGCAATCTGCTCTACTTAGGAGACGACTTTGACGATGAGACAAGAAAGCGCCTCTACTCCGATATCTACGATGATTCGGTCTGGCTGATCAGCCTTGTGGAGAATCTTTTGGCGGTCAGCCGCATCGAAGACGGTACGATGCAGCTTCACCGCAAGCTCGAGCTTTTAGACGATATTATTTCGGAAGCGCTGATGCACATTGACAGGAGAGCTTCCCAGTACACCATCCTTGCGGAGCCCTCCGACGAGACGCTTCTGGTGGATGTGGACGGCAGACTGATCGTTCAGGTTCTCATCAATCTAATCAACAACGCGATCCAATACACTCCTCCGGGTTCTGTCATACAGATCGGCAGCGTGAATATGGGGGACTGCGTAAAGGTCACTGTCTCCGACGATGGCCCCGGAATTCCGGATTCGGAAAAAGACAGCGTATTCACAATGTTTTACAGCGGCAGCCAAAAAGTGAAGGACTCCAAGCGAAGTCTCGGCCTGGGACTGGCACTCTGCCGCTCAATCGTCCGGGCACACGGATGCGAGATCATGCTGGATGACAACATGCCTCACGGATGCCGTTTTTCTTTCACACTGCCTGTTAAGGAGGTGACACTGCATGAATAAGTTTATGGTCCTTGTAGTGGAGGACGACAAGCTCATCCAAAACCTGATGGCCACGACCCTCGACATTCACGACTATAAGTATCTTACCGCCAATACTGCTTCCGATGCGCTGCTGCAGATCACTTCCCACAATCCGGATGTCATCTTTCTGGATCTCGGGCTCCCCGACATGGACGGCGTCGACCTGATCCGCAAGATCAGGACCTGGTCCAATACACCGATCATCGTCGTCAGCGCACGAAGCGAAGACACGGACAAAATCGAGGCATTGGATGCAGGTGCCGATGACTATCTCACAAAGCCGTTCTCCGTAGATGAACTGCTGGCCAGACTCCGTGTCACACAGAGGCGCCTGACGGCTGTACAGGGGGCTCGTCCCCATATATTTGAAAACGGCGGCTTGAAAGTGGATTTTGCCGCAGGTACTGCGTATATGAACGGTGAAGAATTGTCGCTGACACCGATCGAGTATAAGCTGCTGTGCCTGTTCTGCAACAACATTGGAAAGACCCTTACCCACACTTACCTGACGGATTCCATCTGGGGCAATACGCTGGACAGCGATCTGGCGTCCCTGAGAGTTTTCATGGCATCCCTCAGAAAAAAAATAGAGAAGGACACCACCAATCC
>CACXGR010000091.1 GCA_902767235.1 uncultured Lachnospiraceae bacterium
GACGATCTGCATCCGCTTCTTGCCTTCCTTCTGCTTCTCCAGCAGCTTCTTCTTACGGGAGATATCACCGCCGTAGCACTTGGCCAGGACGTCCTTGCGGAGCTGCCTGACCGTCTCGCGGGCGATGATCCTTCCGCCCACTGCCGCCTGGATCGGCACATCAAAGAGCTGCCTCGGGATCTCCTCCTTGAGCTTCTCGCACATCTTGCGTCCGCGCTCGTAGGCGCCCGCCGCATGGACGATAAAAGACAGCGCGTCCACCGGCTCCTTGTTGACCAGGATGTCCATTTTCACCAGTTCGCTGGTCTCATATCCTTTGAGCTCGTAGTCAAAAGATGCATATCCCCTGGATCTGGACTTGAGTGCGTCAAAGAAATCATAGATGATCTCGTTCAGCGGCAGCTCATATTTGAGGACTGCCCTGGTGGCCTCGATGTATTCCGTGTCCAGATACCTGCCGCGCCGCTCCTGGCACAGCTGCATGATGGGGCCGATGAACTCCGTGGTCACCATGATCTCGGCGCTCACGATCGGTTCTTCCATGTGCTCTATTTTGGCGGGGTCCGGGAGGTTGGAGGGGTTGGTCAGTTCGATCATGGTGCCGTCCGTCTTGTAGACCTTGTACACAACGCCCGGCGCCGTGGAGATCAGGTCCAGGTCGTACTCCCTCTCCAGGCGCTCCAGGATGACTTCCATGTGCAGGAGGCCCAAGAATCCGCCGCGGAACCCGAAGCCCAGTGCCAGCGACGTCTCCGGTTCAAAAAAGAGAGAGGCGTCATTGAGCTGAAGCTTCTCCAGCGCATCCCGCAGATCGGGATATTTGGCGCTGTCCGCCGGATAGAGGCCGCAGTAGACCATGGGCTGCGCCCTCTTGTAGCCCGGGAGCGGCTCCGCGCAGGGGCGCTGGTCCTCTGTGACGGTATCGCCCACGCGGGCGTCCTTGATGTTTTTGATGGAAGCTGTAAAATAGCCGACCTGCCCGGCCGCCAGCTCATCGCAGGGAATGAACTGCCCGGGGCCGAAGTATCCCACTTCCACGACCTCCGCTTTGGCGCCGGTGGCCATCATGCGCACGGTCATTCCCTTGCGGATCACACCGTCGCGGATCCGGCAGAAGACAATGACGCCGCGGTAGGAATCGTATAGGGAGTCGAAGATCAGCGCCTTGAGCGGCGCCTCGGCGTCCCCTTCCGGCGCCGGAAGCTTCTCCACCACCGCCTCGAGCACCTCCTCGATGCCGATCCCCTGCTTGGCGGAGATCAGCGGCGCATCCTCCGCCTCGATGCCGATCACGTCCTCGATCTCGTGCTTCACCTCCTCCGGCATGGCACTGGGAAGATCGATCTTGTTGATCACCGGAAAGACGTCCAGATCGTGTTCCAGGGCCAGATACACATTGGCCAGCGTCTGCGCCTGGATCCCCTGTGTGGCGTCCACCACCAGGATCGCGCCGTCGCAGGCAGCCAGAGAGCGGCTGACCTCGTAGTTAAAGTCCACATGGCCGGGCGTATCGATGAGATTAAAGATATATTCCCCGCCGTCCGCCGCTTTGTAGATCAGTCGGACCGCCTGGCTCTTGATCGTAATGCCGCGCTCCCGCTCCAGTTCCATATTGTCAAGCACCTGGTCCTGCATCTCGCGGCTGGTCAACAGGCCGGTCCGCTCGATCATCCTGTCCGCCAGTGTGGATTTTCCGTGATCGATATGCGCCACGATGCAGAAGTTCCGGGTCCTCTCACGGATCTCGTCGTAATGATTTGAAGCCATTGATTCTATCGTAATCCTTTCTGCCGGGTCAGCTGTTCTCGTTGATATAGATCTGCACTCTGCTCTGAATGACGCCGGCCACATCCTCCGCCGACTTCTGTCCGGCAAAATATGCCGCCGCTTCTTCGCTGATGATGTTCTCTACGCTCGCATCATAATAGGAACTGCTGTCAAGGCTCTTTAAAAAGCTGTACATCTGGTCCACTTCCGAATCGGAGATCCTGGGAAGGGCGATGTCTTCGCCGCCGATGTTGACGACGATGTGGTCCTCCACCTGGTTGCCGTTCTCATCGTCGTAATAGAGCGGTTCCATGGCGCTGTTGGCCAGCTCATCCAATGCGCTGATGCTCACGGGCCAGTACATCTCGAGGCCGTTCTGGTAATCATCCAGCAGGAACCTCCGCACAAAGCTCCAGCAGGCGTCCTTGTCCTCGGAGCCGGAGTTGATCGCGATCTGAAGCTGCGGGAAGATGGCCGCCTTGCCCGGCGTCGCGGACGGGAATCCCGCCAGCGTGATGTCCTCTCCGAATACGCCGTAGCGGAGATAGACATACTCATCAAAGTTTCCTATGGAATCCCTGTAGAACAGGGATTTGCCGGTCCTGTAGTCGGCAGAGGTGTCCTCCTGGCTGTTCTCGTCGATCTTTTCCGGGAACTGGGCGGTAAACTCCAAAAGCTTGATGAACTCGGGCGAGTCGAACTTGCACTGGGACTTCTCCCAGTCGATGAACTGCGATCCGCAGAGCTCAAGCGCCAGGTCGAGTATATCCTCCCTGGTGGCCACGCCGAACATCCTGGCGGGGTCGGACTTGTACTTCTTCACCAGCTCATTGGCCTGATCGATCGTCAGGCCGGAGCCGTCGCCTACGTCCGCTGTCTTGCCGGCCACTGTCGTGACATAGAAGGAAGGCACAATGGCATAGGTCATTCCGTCCGTGCGGAAGGCTTCCTGGATATTGTCCAGATACTCTTTCTGCGATATCTCCTCGTCCTTCTCGAGATAAGGGGTCAGGTCCTCGAAGACGCCTTTGCTGACATAGCTCTTGATGGGCATGGCGGCTGAGAGGATCATGATATCCGGGGCGTTCCCCGATGCGATGTCCGTGTTGAGCCTGGTCATTCCCTCTGTGCCGTTCTCGCTGTCAAAACGCGAGTAATCGAGGATACTGATCCTCACATCCTGGCTCTGCTTATTGAAGGCGAAGATCTGCTTGCGGACTTCGTAATCCAGGAAATAGCTTCCCAGCGTGAGCGTCTTTCTTGCGGCCACCGTCTCGGGATCCACTTTGGTGAGGATCTCGACCATATTCATTCCGTTTGTATCCGTCACGACAGCGGCAAGCTTTCCGTCCTCCATCTCCGTCACGCAGGGCATCGCGTTGATATCCATATCGGAATCCACGTAGTCGAGGATCTTGACCGCTTCTGCGCCGTCCAGATTCATTCCGTATACGCCGGTCCCTCCGGTCAGATACAGGGAATAGGTCTTTCCGGGGAATATCGAGCCCATTGCGGCTTCGCCGGTCAGAGGCGCATGCATCCCGAGGGCGCCGGTGCCCAGGTCAACGGTCACGATCTCCTCGCCCTTGCTGCCCGCGATCATAAGAACGACCGTGCCGTCCGCCATCACATAGGGCGTGCACCCCTGCACATTCTGTTCCGAATTGATCATCCTGATAAAGGAACCGTCCTCTTTGCTGTACAGCTCCAGTCCGTTCGTGCTCCCGACCAGGACGCCCTCATCACAGTATGCGATCGAGTTGATGTAGTAATCCGACTCGCCGTTCTTGACGGCATTTGCCGGTGCGCTCCAGCGCTTTGTGCCGTCCGCCGACATACATGTCAGCACAAAGATCGGCTCTGTTCCCTCCTGGTAGTCTCCCTCCACTTCCTGGAAGTCTTCGGCGATCAGCTCCTCCTCGCCGTCGTAAGCGGATATATCGTCCTGTATCTCATCCTGCGGCGATGTCACACCGTCCGCTGCCGACTCGTCACCCTCCGTCTCAGGGGACTCCTCACCCTCGGTGAGGAACTCCTCCACATCTTCGGACGGGCCGTACTCCACCTCTGCTGCCACCTCTGATGTGGGGCCGTCATCCCTTTCATCATCCTGAACGGTACCCGGACCCTCGCCGGGAGGCGTCATATCTTCCACCTCTTCCGCTGAGGCGGGACCGCCGTCCGCTCCCTCTGCGGCGCTGCCTTCGGGCTCCTGTGCGGCGGCGCCTGTCTGGCCCTCTGCCGGACCTTCTGTTTCTACGGCCGCATTTTCCGCTGTGCCTGCGGCATCGGCAGCTCCGATGGCGTTCGGATCATACGTGACGCCGACAATGTAAAAATTGCCGTCCGATCCGATTCCTTTGGCGATGATGTCCTCCGCACCGCCGACCAGCGGCGAGTACACGAGATCTGTTCCGTCAGCGGCAAAATTCAGGATCACATGACTCCCGGTGTAGGAATCCCCGAAATAGAATCCGGTGGCATAAAATCTGCCGTCTTTGTAATAGAGATTGTCGATCGACAGATCGCTCAGTTCGCCGGTCTCATCCTCAACGGCCAGCTGCTGCGCGCTGTAGACCCAGTTGGTGCGGTCCGTTTCATCCGCCGCCTGTGTCTGTTCTTTGCCCGCAGTTCCCTGGTCCGGCGCCGCAGTCTCATTTTCTTTTCCGCCACCGCAGGCCACCAGGCTCAGCGTCAGAACCGCTGCTGTCAACAAGCTGATCATCTTTTTGCGTTTTTTCATCTACTACTACCGCCTTTCTGTTTTCCGGGATCCTTTCAAAGGGAACCTTCTCCTTTTCAGGAAGGAGCAGGGGCTCCGGATCCTTTCGAATGCCGTCCTGGCCGGCGCCGCCCGCTGACATGCCCGTCATCGGTTCTGTCCGGCCTTTCTTTCTGCCCTCCTCAGGGCTGTCCTCGTCCGCGTCGTCTCTTTCCCGGTAATACTCAGGATAGCGCCTGCGGGATTGACGTTCATAAATTCTGTCCTGCATATACCGATATGTGCTTAACAGCGTCCAGGTCCTGTGTGTATACCAGTGGATCAGCATGATCAGAAGGAGCACGATCGTCAAAAGGATCAGCAGTCCCTCCGCCAGGAGCAGGGCCGCAAAGATGGTCTGCCATCCCATTGCCGCATTCTCCCAGTAGGGATACCGGACACTGTGTGTCCGCATGCCCAGAATGGCAAAATCCCGCAGATCCTGCATGAGCGACCGGATTCCGAAGCGGTTGGTGTTGTCAACGACCACTGCGCCGCTCTCATCTCCCAGCGCCTTCTTCAGGACAGCAGCCGCATATCCTTCCACGGGATCGGGCATGACGATCTCATATGTCGTGATCCTGCCCGTGTCCTTGTAGCCCGTGTTGGCTGTGCCCACATTTTCCATATTCTGTTTATCGGAAGCATCGCCTCCGTTTTCACTGTCTGCGCTGCTGCCGTTTTCGCCGCCTGTGCTGCCGCTCCCGCCGCCTGCACCTGCGCCCGAACCTGTTCCCGACCCTGCTGCTGCGTCCGTTCCCGAATCGCCGCCCGAACCTGTTCCTGATCCTGCCGCTGCGTCCGTTCCCGAATCGCCGCCCGAATCTCCGGAAACGGCATCCTCTTCTTTGGATCCGGCACTGTCTGACGCCGAATCTCCGCTGCCGCCGCTGTCCTCTTCGATCTCCACTTCCTCGTCAGCGGCTGCTGCCCGAAGATAGGAAGACCCGAAAGGGCCGGCCGCCGTCTTGGGCACTGTGTCTGCAGCCCCTGCGCCGTGTATATTGCTCTGCCCGTCCGCCGCCGGTTCAGAACCGCCGGTGTTCTGCGTCCCCGCCGCATCACCGCTGCCGTACTTGATCAGTGTCCGGTACTGGACAAAGACCAGATATTGAGGCAGTCCCGCCTTCTCATAGAGCGAGCCTTCCTCCTTGCTGTAGACACCGGCTATGCGCAGATACGCATCCTCCACTTTCACGGTCCTTCCGATCACGTTGAAAGCGCCGAACAGCTTCCAGGCCGTCTCCCGGTCCAGCAGTATCTCGTCCTTCATCAGTGAATCGGACTGATAATAGGATCCGGCCGACAGCGGCAGTGGATGAAAGGTGAAAAAAGCGCCTCCGGTTCCCACCGCCTCCGCCGTGACCGATTTTTTGCCGGCGGTCAGGGTGAGGCTGCCGATCCCGCTGTAGCAGTCCTGCCACAGCCTTGCGCCCGGCTCTTCGGATGTCAGCTTGATGGAGTCCTGTGCCAGTGTGGTGTTGATCTGGTATTCGAGTTCACCTACGCCCTCTTCCTTGATGGCCTCCTCCACGGGCAGAAACGCGCTGACCTGCGCGCTTCTCATATCTGATCCCCATCGGGCGGCTTCCATCTGGTCATAAAAGCCCGCCGCCTTCCATATGCGGAACAGATGGATCCCGGCTGCCGTCAGGAGGCAGAGCAGGCAGAACTTGAGCAGCGTCTTTTTCCAGGGGGTGATGCCCCTCCTGCGCTTTCGTCTCTTTCTGCTCACTGCTGCACATCCTCCGCAAGCCGCACCTGCATGCCGGCGGAAACCGGCTTGGTGGCGGTCGTGATGACATATTCATATCCGCTCAGGGATCCCGAGATCGCCGTCAGCAGCTCGTCGCTGTCAAGGACCTGCACATCCACCCGGGTCGCGATGTACCGGTTGCCCAGAGGACTCTCCCTGCTGCTCACGATCAGAATGAATTTTCCGTTGTTGTCCTCTCTGATCGCGCTGTTGGGCACCGTCAGATCATAGCTCTTGGAATTGGCTCCGACGCTCAGCTGCACATTGTCGCCGGGCTCCACATCGGGGCTCTGGATCTCGAACTTGAGGATCTTGGAGCCGGAGGAGTCGCTGGGATCGGCCGTGATGCTCAGAAGCTTGGCGCTGAACTCCGTGTAGGCCCACTCGTTCTGGGGCTTCGCCTCTTCGCCTACCTTCAGCGTCTGGGCCTGTTCCTTCGTGCAGGTAAAGCTGACGGTCATCCCCTTGCCCTCCTGCTGTATGACAGCGCCGGCTGTATCGGCCGATGTGGTGTCGCCGATGCTGTAGGTCACGGATGTGACCGTGCCCGCCACCGGTGTTTTGACCGTGGCGCCCTTTTCCTGTTTCTCGAGTTTCTCTATTTTCTCCTTCGCCTCATCCATCGTCTTCTTGATGGACTTGAGCTCCAGCTCAGCCTGAATGCTCTTGATCGTGGTATCCCGGCTGTTCGTCGCCTTGGTCAGCCTGGCCTCTGTCTCCGCTTTATAAGCCTGGGCCTGGGCTAGTTTTCTGGCGTCCTGGGCCGCCACCGCTGCCGCCTGCGTCGATCCCATGCCGGAGGTATCGCTTCCGCCGCCCAGTCTCTCGACCTCCAGTCCTGCTTCCATGTCGTCGGAGACCGCGCTGTTGTAATTGGAATTGGCTGCATCCAGCCTCTCCTGCATTTCGTCTTCGGTCAGAAACTCGCCGTTTCGGATCCGCTCCACTGCTTCATTGGTCAGTTCGCCGCTGTACAGTGCTTTCTGGAAGCTGGACTTGGCGTCCTCGTAATCCTGGCGGGCCTGTTTGAGCTCCTCAGACTCCTGATCTTCCAGCTCAAAGAGAACGTCGTCCTTCTTGACCGTATCCCCGACCATCACGTTGACGTTCTTGATGACTCTCGCATTGGGCACCTTCACGCTGTACGGATCTTCCACTTCCGCCACGCCCGATCCCCTGACCTTGGGAGATATGTCTCCCTGCTGCACGTACTGCGTGGCGACCTGCGGCAGAGAATAATTCATAATGGTATTGGAGAAGAAGGTCAGGACCAGCATGATCGACAAGAATATGATCGCCAGATTCTTGATCCAGTCTTTTCTTCCCCGGTATCCCTGCTGATACGGTTCTCTTCTCTCTTTATCTTCGATCTCGTACATAAAACGTCTCCCTTATCCGAAAGCCTCTTCTATTCCTTAATGCCGCCCTGGTACAGGATGCCCTCCACCAGATACTCCTCTCCGTACAAAAAGAACAGCATCGGCAGGACCATATAGATCACCGCCACCGCAAATGCCAGTGATATCTCGCCCGCATTGATCCTGGAGAGAAAGACCGAAAGCGGATACATCTCCTCGTTGTCAAGCAGGATCAGCGGCTGTTCGACCATATTCCAGTAATCGATAAAGATCAGGATCGCAATAGAGACCAGGCCGCCTCTGCAGATCGGCATGCAGATCTGTGAAAAGATCTGCCACTCCCCTGCCCCGTCAATGGCGGCGGCTTCATAGAGGGAGTAGGGTATCCTTCGCATATATTTGGTCAGCATATAGACCGCAAAGGGCGAAAATATGCCCGGCAGCCAGATCGCCCATCTGGTCCCCACGATCCCCAGCTCTTTGGCCACCAGGAAGTTGGGCACCAGCGTGACCTGATAGGGCATGAGCATGAGAACGATGTAGATGAAGAATATGAGCTGCTTCACTTTGCCCCGGTATCTGGCAAATCCGAAGGAGGCCAGAGAGGCGATCAGCAGCTGAAAGACCACGATCGGCACCACATAGATCACCGAGTTCCAGAATTTCATCAGGTACTCCGGGCTCTTAAAGAGCACGGTGAAGTACTGGGTGAAGGTCACCATGTCGGGGATGAACTTCAGGTTTACCGTCTCCGACACGTATACTTTGCCGCCCGAATTGTTCTGGGCAAAAATAGAGCCGTAGTTCGCGCTGATCTCTGACGCCGTCATAAAGGAATTGGTGAAGGTCAGTATCGTGGGCATCAGGAATATGAAGGCAAAAAATACCGCGGCGAAGGTGCGTCTGACCGTCCTGAGCTGTTCCGCCCGGCGCCTTTCACTGATCGCGTCATATTGAAAGTCGTCTTCATACGCCTCGTCCGTGAGATACGCCGGCTCAGCCTGGGGCTCCCTGACCGCTTCCTCCTCTATTTGATTTTTCTTCTTTCTGAAAATACCCATCTTTTCTCAGTTTTCCAGGTCCCTTCCGAATCGGTCCTCGGCAAAGAGCAGGATCCCGATCACCACCATCATAAAGGCCGCCATGATGATCGCGGCAGCCGACAATTTCTGATAGTCGAGCGACTGGAAGGTGTTGTTCATAAAGTGCTGCATCGTATAAAGCGAGTCAAAGGGATAATCCCCGGCCAGAAGATAAACTTCCCTGAATACCTTGAAGGAATTGATCAGCGACATAATGATCACGAACATGATGGTGGACGACAGATAACGGAGTTTGATCTGCCAGAAGATCTGCGTCTCCGTCGCGCCCTCCAGCCTCGCCACTTCGATCTGATCCTTGGGCACGCTCGACAGTCCCGACATAAAGAGGATCATATTGTATCCCAGGTTCTTCCACAAAAAGAGAAGGATGATGACGACCGGGGCGTAGTAAGTCTTGAGCCAGTCGATCCGGGCCGCTCCGAGCCGTGTCAGAATGACATTGACCAGTCCGTTGTTGTCAAAGAGCACCTGCCACACCAGAATGACCGAAGCGATGGGCACCATCATGGGACTGAGAAAGAAAGTCCGGAAGGTGCTCTTAAAAGGAATGTTGCTCTCCATGATCACAGCGATCCACAGAGACAGGATCACGGCGAGCGGAACGGCAGCCGCCGAGAAGAGCAGCGTGTTGCGGGCTGCCAGCCGGAAAGCGTTGTTGTTCCATGTGCGGATGAAGTTGGCCGCGCCCACATTGACCTGCTGAACCGGGTTGTTGATGGTGGAATAATAGACCACCACGGCAAACGGAAGCACGAAAAACAGCCCCACACCGATCAGGCTTGGGGCAAGATATAACCAGGAGACCGCGCGGTCCTTCCATCTTCGAAGCCGTGCAGAGCCGGATCTTCGTCTTGTTCCGGACTTCTCTATTCGCTCTTCTCTGGCCTGTGCCGCATTCTCTTTTAAATACCGGTCCAGCTTTCTTCCTGCTTCTGCTCTCATTGGGTATAAATCTCCACAGATTTGGCTCGCATTTCCCGGGATGGACCCGGTAATGCGCATATATCACACTATTTTAACACATACAACGCAAAAGCAGACAGGAAATTTTCTTCCTGTCTGCTTTATTCTTGTGATATTTTTGTGAACCGGCCTGCTCAGGCGGCTTTCAAAGCCCGTCGGGCAGTATCGGTGCTGTCCCTTATTTGCGGATGATCAGGGACTTTCCGGTCATTTCCGCCGGCTGCTCCATGCCCATCACATCGATCAGTGTGGGAACGATATCCGCCAGAACGCCGTTCTCCCTCAGCTCCACGTCCTCGTCATAGTTGGCCAGGATGAAGGGAACGGGATTGGTGGTGTGCGCAGTGTGAGGCGCGCCTGTCTCATAGTTGACCATCTGCTCGCAGTTGCCGTGGTCCGCGCAGATGAAGAGAACGCCGTTCTCCTCCTTGATGGCCTCGTAAGCCTTTCCTACGCACTCGTCGACGACTTCGACCGCCTTGATCGCCGCCGGAAGGACGCCTGTGTGGCCGACCATGTCGGGGTTCGCGAAGTTGATGACAATGACATCGTATTTCTTGGAGTGAATGGCCTCTACCAGCTTGTCGAGAACGCCGTAGGCGCTCATCTCGGGCTTGAGGTCATAGGTGGGAACATCCTTGGGGGAGCGGACCAGGATCCTGTCCTCACCCTCGTTGGGGGTCTCCACGCCGCCGTTGAAGAAGAAGGTCACGTGTGCGTACTTCTCTGTCTCCGCGATCCTGGCCTGCTTCATGCCGTTGGCCGCCAGCCACTCGCCGAAGGTATTCGTGACATCAACTTTCTTGAAAGCGACTTCCTTGTTCGGGATGTCCGGATCGTAGTCCTTGAAGCAGACGTAGACGACTTTCTTCCGGGGACCTCTGTCAAAATAGTCAAACTCGTTGTCGCAGAAGCAGTGCGTGATCTCTCTCGCTCTGTCGGGACGGAAGTTGAAGAAGATGACGGAGTCGCCGTCCTTGATCGTAGCAAGGGGCTTTCCGTCCTTGACGATGACGGTGGGCTGGACAAACTCATCGGTCTCGCCTCTGTCATAGGAAGCGGTGATCGCCTCATGGGCGCTCCCGGCCGTCAGGCCTTCTCCCTTGGTCAGCGCGTCATAGGCTTTCTGGACGCGGTCATAGTTGTTGTCTCTGTCCATCGCGTAGTAGCGGCCGCTGATCATGGCGATCTGTCCTACGCCGATCTCCTTTTCCTTCTCCTCCAGCTGTGCGATATAGTCGACGCCGCTCTTGGGAGGCGTATCTCTGCCGTCCAGGAAGCAGTCGACATAGACTCTGTCGAGACCGTTTCTCTTGCACATCTCCAGGATCGCATACAGGTGTGTGATGTGGCTGTGCACGCCGCCGTCAGAAAGAAGTCCGTAAATGTGAAGGTCGGAATTCTTCAGCTTGCAGTTGTTGATCGCCAGAAGAAGCTCCGGGTTCTCGAAGAACTCCCCGTCCTGAATCTCCTTTGTGATCCTTGTCAGTTCCTGATAGACGATCCTGCCTGCGCCCATGTTCATGTGGCCGACCTCGGAGTTGCCCATCTGGCCGTCCGGAAGGCCTACTGCCATTCCGCTGGCATATCCCTTTACAAAAGGTGCATTCTTCATCAGGCCGCTGACGACCGGTGTCTTTGCCAGGGCGATTGCATTAGCTTCGGGGTTGTCATTGAGTCCGTAGCCGTCAAGTATCATTAAAACTACTGGCCTTTGTTTCATGTGATTCTCCTCATTCCATATATTACAGCAGTTACTGTTTGAACGTATTTTACTACTTTTGAAAAGATTATTGAAGTGCCGGGAATAAACTATTCGTTTTATCTTCGCCCTTTAAAAAGGGTGCCCGCCGGCTCCCCGTTCACCACCTTGTAGAGGATCTCGGGATTCTTTCCGTTCGTGACGATCGTATCGATCCCCTGGGCTGTGGCCAGGTCCGCCGCCTGCAGCTTGGTGCGCATGCCGCCCGTGCCCCGCCTGGATCCGGCGCCGCCGGCCAGCTTGTAGACGCTCTCATCGATCCTGTCGATCTGATCGATCAGGCGGGCGTCCTTGAAGAGCCTGGGATCCTTGTCAAAGAATCCGTCGATGTCCGACAGGATCACCAGTTTGTCTGCCTGGCACAGTACTGCCACCACGGCAGAGAGCACGTCGTTGTCACTAAAGAGCCTCTCCTCCGATTCGATCTCCTTGTAGCTGACGGAGTCGTTCTCGTTGACCACCGGGATCACGCCCGACTCTAAAAGCGCCGAAAAGGTGTTGCTCAGGTTCTCTTTTTTCTCCTCCTCGGCGATGTCCTCCGCGTTGAGCAGGATCTGGGCGACGGTCTTGTCGTAATAGCCGAAAAACTTGTCATAGAGGAACATATTGGTGCACTGCCCTACGGCGGCGGCTGCCTGTTTCATCCGCATGCTCTTCGGTTTCTCCTTCAGATGCATCTTGTTGGCGCCCACTGCGATCGCCCCCGACGACACCAGGATCACTTCGTTTCCCATGTTCTGGATATCCGCCAGCACCATCGCCAGCTTCTCCATCGTGCGCAGATTGCTGTTGCCCAGCTCATTTGTAAGTGTCGAAGTGCCGACCTTTACTACAATCCTGTCTTTTCTCACAATCGATCCTTCCCTCTGTTATTCATAGAATATGACGATGGCCGTACCCGTCTCCACCGCGTTGTAGATCTCCGCCGCAGCATAAGGCGGGAGATTGACGCATCCGTGCGACCCGTTTCCTCTGTAGATGTTTCCTCCGAAGGAATAGCGCCAGTCGGCGTCATGAAGTCCCTGCCCCTCGTAAAAAGGCATCCAGTACTGGACCTCCGTCTCATATGCGCCGTCTCCCTGGCCGCCGGTGAGCACGGAGGGGCTCTCCTTGTAGGCGAGCGGGAAGCAGCCGGTCCTGGTGCCGTGGTCATCGGTGACGTCGCCCGATACGCAGGGCGCGTCGATATACAGCTCTCCGTCCTTGTAGAACCACACATGCTGCGCCGTCAGGTCCACCTCGATATAGGTGCCGTCCAGGTCGTCTGTGCCGTTTCTGCGCAGATAGTAGGGATTGCCCCAGGAATTGGTCTCAAGATACACGGGTTCCCTCTCCACATGGGTCCGGGACTCTATGTCATCCCGGATCTGCTGCGCCTCTTCATCATAGAGGATCGTGTAGCCGTAGTCGTTGTACTTGGCCGGGATCGTGATCTCTCCGGCAAGTGTGGACTCAAATGTCCGGTCATGGTAGCGCGTCTCGTACTCGGAGGCGAGCTCCTGCACAAAGTTCTCGATCTTCTCCTCGCTCAGCTGTGCCTTTCCGTCCGAGATGTCCAGGAAAGCGTCCGCGATCGCCAAAAGATCATATTCCTTTTTTTCCTCTCCGAACACGTAGGTCAGTTTGGCGCCGGCGTAGGTATTGATCGCCTCCATCCTGGCGTTCAGATCTTTGTCATCCCTGTAGACGGAAGGCTTTTCACACAGATCCCACGGGAATTCAAAGCTTCTGTCAAGGCCCTCTTCTCCGGTAAGGGTCGACTCCACGCACTCCCTGACAAAGCGCTGCAGCTGCTCGTCCGTGATCTCGTTGCCCTCCACTTCATCCAGGATCACGCACCTGTCCTCTTCCTTGTCGTAGACCATTTCCGCGTCTTTGGACGGATACCGGTCCACCTTCAGGTTTTTGACCTGCACCGCCTCCCTGAAGGCCGCTTCGTCAATCTGAGGACGCGCCGCAAGATTCAGTTCAAAGCGGTCAAAGATGCTCTTCAGGATCGCCATCCGGTCGCTCTTTTCGGCGTGAAAGGCGCTCGCCAGCTCTTCTCTGAGTCCGGCCTCGTCGATCTTATACCCGTAAAACGCCGGATTTCCCTGAAGATCCGTCTGCTCTTTTTCCGTGATCGTGATGTTTGCCCTGTTATATTTGTCAAGGATCAGAGAGGCGGCCTCATCGGCGGTCATGCCGGTGATATCTTCCCCGTCCAGGACCGTGCCTTTTAAAAATCCGTCGTTGTTCATCTCCGTATAGTAGCGGTATCCGTAATAGGAGCCCGCCCCCAGAAGGGAAGATACGGCAAAAGCCGCTGTCAGGCCGATCCATATTCTGCCGCTTCCGGAATGCCCCTTTCGCTTTCCTCCCGAATCGATCATTGTAAGATCCTCCTTATAAAATCGAGATTTATATTAACACGATTCCTATTTGCCGTAAAACAGATTTGCACTTTTTTTTTGACAATCGGCTGATTTTGCAAATGCATTCCCCCTGATTTGTGTTAATATGTAACTGTTTTATAATCGACAGACACAGGAGGATCATCAATGAGCAACGAATCCGGTCATTTTCCGGCCCTCTTCGGCAGCATGGTGTTCAATGAGGAGACCATGAAAGAACGCCTCTCCCCGAGCTGCTACAGGGAGTGGAAGAAAAATGTCAATGAAGGAACGCCTTTAGAGATCTCGACAGCCAATGAGATCGCGGAGGCCATGAAGCAGTGGGCCGTGGAGAAGGGTGCCACCCATTACACGCACTGGTTCCAGCCCATGACGGGTGTCACAGCCGAAAAACACGACAGTTTTATCGCACCTGCTGGAAAAGGCAGGATCGTTCTGGAGTTCTCGGGCAAGGAGCTGGTCAAGGGCGAGCCCGACGCCTCTTCCTTCCCCTCCGGAGGGCTCAGAGCCACCTTTGAGGCCAGAGGCTATACGGCCTGGGATCCCACATCCTTTGCCTTTATCAAAGAAAACTCTCTCTGCATCCCGACCATCTTCTGCTCCTATTCGGGTCACGCCCTGGACAAGAAGATGCCGCTCCTGCGCTCCATGGATGCGGTCAGCAAGCAGGCCGTGCGCATCCTGCGCCTCTTTGGCGACACAGCGACCACCAGAGTCATCGCGCAGGTCGGTGCCGAGCAGGAATACTTCCTTCTGGACAAAAAAGTGTACAGCCAGAGAGAAGACCTGATCATGACCGGGCGCACGCTCTTCGGTGCAAAGCCCCCCAGGGGACAGGAGCTGGAGGATCACTATTTTGGCGCGATCCGCCCCAGAGTGGCCGCCTACATGCAGGATCTGGACAATGAGCTGTGGAAGCTCGGCGTCCTCTCCAAGACCAAGCACAACGAGGTAGCGCCGTCCCAGCACGAGATGGCGCCGATCTACAGCGATGCCAACGCCGCCTGCGACCAGAACCAGATCACGATGGAGATCATGAAGAAAGTGGCGGACCGACACGGACTCGTCTGCCTTCTCCACGAGAAGCCTTTCGCGGGCGTCAACGGCTCTGGCAAGCACGACAACTGGTCTCTCTCGACAGACAGCGGCCGCAACCTCTTCAAGCCCGGCTCCACGCCGCGCCAGAACGCGCAGTTCCTGCTCTTCCTCACCGCCTTCATCAAGGGTGTCGACGAGTATCAGGATATGCTCCGCGCGACCGTGGCGACCCCCGGAAACGATCACCGTCTGGGCGCACAGGAAGCGCCGCCCGCGGTGGTATCCATTTTCCTGGGAAGCGAACTGAGCGCCGTGGTGGATTCCATCATCAATGACACGGCCATGAAGGGCAGCAAAAAGCGCAACCTGGACATCGGCGTGGACGTGATGCC
>CACXGR010000092.1 GCA_902767235.1 uncultured Lachnospiraceae bacterium
CTTCTTGTCCTTGGTGGTATTGTAGTTACGCTGCTTGCACTCTGTGCAGGATAATGTAATTCTTGTACGCATTATAAGTCACCTCCGCGTGGATTTTCATGAATAACAGGCCATTTAAGCGCATAAAAAAAAGACCTGTGACAATCTCGAATATAAACTTAGCATAATTGTCATGGATAGTCAACAGAATTTTAACGGTACATCCCCTGTACTTGCAGAAGATGTACCGTCCGGTTCCGTATTCAGCCGGCGAGCTCCTTCGCCGCCGCATCCAGTGACGCGCGGATCACCTTGTCCATGTCAAAATATTTGTAGAGGCCCAGTCTGCCGCCGAAGAGCACATTCTTTTTCTCTTCCGCCAGCGCGCGGTACTTGGCGTAGACCGCATCGTTCTTCTCATTGTTGACGGGGTAGTAGGGATCCATGCCCTTCTCCCAGGTGACCGGATACTCTCTTGTGATGATCGTGCCCCTGATGGGCTCCCCGGTCTCGGAATCCTTTCCGAACTCAAAGAACTTGTGCTCGATGATGCGGGTGAAGGGGACTTCACGCTCCGTGTAGTTCACGACCGCATTGCCCTGGAAGTTGTCCACATCGGGCAGCTCCTCGGTCTCGAACCGGAGCGAGCGGTATTCCAGAGGGCCGTAGCAGCTGTCGAAGAACTCGTCGATCATGCCGGTGAAGAGGACCTTGTCAAATGTGTCGCCGCCCATCTCGAAGACCGTGCTGCCATCCTGTGCGGGGATCTCTCTGACCGCCTTCTTGAAATCGACGCCGAGCTTTACCGGAATGCCTTCCAGCAGCTTCTCGACCATGCCGGTATAGCCGCCCTTGGGGATTCCCTGGTAAGGATCGTTAAAATAGTTGTTGTCAAATGTGAACCGGAAAGGCAGCCGCTTGATGATGAAGGCGGGGAGTTCCTTGCAGTCCCTGCCCCACTGCTTCTCCGTGTAGCCCTTGACGAGTTTCACGTATACATCTCTTCCGGCGAGGGAGAGCGCCTGCTCTTCGAGGTTGGACGGATTCTCCACAGCGGCCTCTTTTCTCTGGCGCTCGATGATCTCCATTGCCTGGGCCGGCGTCTGGATATCCCACATCTTGCAGAAAGTATTCATATTAAAAGGAAGATTATACAGCTCATCCTTGTAGCGCGCCACCGGGCTGTTGATGTAATTGTTGAACTCTGCCAGCTCCTGGACATACTTCCACACTTCCTTGTCCGAGGTATGGAAGATATGAGCGCCGTAGCGGTGGACATTGATCCCGTTTTTCTTTTCTGTGTAAATGTTGCCGGCAAGATGGTCCCTGCGGTCAATGACAAGGCACTTCTTCCCGGCCTTCTTCATTTCGTGTGCGAAGACCGCGCCGTAAAGTCCGGCTCCTGTGATGAGATAATCGAACTGCATATTCACCTCTTAATAATTAATAATAAAATGTTTACTGCGCCTGCGCCCGGTACTCGGAGATCTTTGTGTAATCATCCATGATCTCCATGACCCTTTTCCTGCCGGTCTTGTTAAGGCTCCAGTACTTGTCCATAACACGGCGGGTCGCGATCTGCGATGAAAGTGAATTTCCCTCTTCAAGGGGCGTAAAGTCCAGCGGATTGAGTGACAGCGCCTCGCATATACGTATCACCGTGCTGTATGCCATTCCGTCCACGCCTCTTTCCAGAGCAGTGATCAGCGTACTGTATGGTATGTTCATCTGTACCGCAAACTGGCGTATGCTCTTATACCTCGACAAAATGACTTTCTTCAGTACTTCCGCCTTCATTTTACTGTTCATTCTGAAACCTCCATTTCATGTAACCAAAAACTAGCCAAAAAGTCTCAGATACTTACATCCCGGTATTTTCATATTTCCGTCAAAGTAAGTCATCCAATCCGGAATATTGCGCCGTGATCCGGCAACATATTATTATACCATCATTTTCACTTTAAACACAATGGTATCTTCATCCTTATATCGGACAGATAGATCCGCCCGGTTGGCTGCTGCGATCGCCTTCGCTGCGCTCAGTCCGATCCCGTATCCGCCGCCCTTCTGCGTCCTCGAGCTGTCCTGTCTGTAGAATCTGTCAAAATAGATCCCCGGGTCCTCCGCCGCCTGTTTGGGATCGATCGTATTGCTCTGCTCCAGGACCACGGAGCGCCCGTCCCGGTACGCCGTGACGGAGATCTTTCCGCCTTCCGGCGTATATTTGACCGCATTGTCAAACAGGATCCCGAAGAGCTGGATCAGGCTGCCGCGGTTGCCGCAGACATCGAGGTGGGGAACGTTGCAGACGATCTCGATATTTTTGCCGCGGGCCGGTTCCTCGTAATCGGACTCCGCCATGTCGATCAGGTCGGCGATATCGATCTGCTCCATCGGAAGGTTCACATCCGCCTCATCCATTTTGGACAAGGTCAGCAGATTCTGCATCAGCTCGCTGAGCCTCACGGTCTGAGCTTTGATATTGGCCGTCCATTTGGACTGTCCGTTATACAATTCCAGTGCCTCCGTATTGGCCAGGATGATCGCCAGCGGCGTCTTGAGCTCGTGGCCTGCGTTCGTGACAAACTGCCTCTGCCGTTTCATGTTGTCGGCAATGGGCGCGATGGTCCTGCGCGACAGGGCCGCTACCAAAAGGAGCATGAGCAGCCAGCAGACCGCCGCTATGGCCAGCGATATCACGAACAGGTTCACGATCGAAGCAGTCTGGGCTGACACATCGATAAAGACAGCCGTCCTGCCGCCGTCCTTCTCCTTAATATAATAGAAGAATCTTTCTTTTATACCGGACGTGCTGCCCCCCTCTGCGGCCTCCTGTGCCATGGCGGCAGCTTCATCCTCCGTCACGGAATAGATCCGCGAGACATCCGTGCTGCTGATCCCGCCTTCCTCATCGAAACGGACAAGGAAGAAGCGGTAGGACAGCGCATTGTCAACGGTCAGCCGTCTTTTGCCCTCCCCTTTGGGAAATTTCCCGCCGCCGTGCTCCATCACTCCGTCCTCACCCGGCTGCGGGAGCCCGTCGTTGTCTGTGAGCATTTCTGCCATCCACCTGACATTTTTGTATACATTGTAGGTGTACAGCCCGCCGGTGGCCAGCACGATGACGAGGATGAGCACGGTGATCGCGGTCATCGCCGTGATCACAAATCTTTTTTGAAGCGTTCCGATCATTTTATATTCTCCGCGCTGTTCAGATCGTGAGCGTATATCCGATATTTCTCTTGGCCGTGATCCTGACCCGGGATCCCACCGCCGCGATCCTCTTTCTCAGATATGAGATGTACACCCACACAGCGCCGACATCCGCCTCCGTGTCATACCCCCACACTTTTTCCAGCAGGTCTTCGGAGGAGAGGTAAATGCCGTGATTGAGCATGAGCACTTCCATCATTTGGTATTCGACTTTGGGAAGGACGATCTTTTTTTCTCCGCACCTGAGTTCCGAGCTGCCGCTGTCGAGCAGCAGGTCTCCGAATTCCCGGACGTCCGGATGGTACTCCTCCTTGCGGCGGAGCATCGCCCGGATCCTGGCCAGCAGTTCTCCCATTGCAAAGGGCTTGGGGAGATAGTCGTCCGCTCCGGCGTCCAGGCCCTGTATGCGGTCCTCGATCTCAGACTTTGCCGTGAGCAGGAGCACCGGCGTCCTGCATCCCTCTTTTCTGATCCTGGTGAGCACCTCCAGGCCGCTCATCCCCGGCATCATAATGTCCATGATGATGCCGTCATAGCTGCCGGCCCGGATGTAGTCCAGCGCCGTATTCCCGTCATAAACCGCATCGACCTGATAGCGGTGGTACTCCAGAATATCCGTGACAGCCTCCGACATGGCCGGCTCGTCTTCCGCCAGCAAAAGTTTCATGAATCGCTCTCCTTAGCCGCGGTCGTCTCTGCAGCGCTGTCTTCTGCCGTCTTCTCCTGGTCCGGTCTCTCCACATCGAGTTCCTCGTATGTGCCGGAAGGTTCCCAGCCGACCGCTTCTGCCATGACCGGGTTGTACCATGCGGAAGCCGTGTCCGAGAGCCGGTCGATCGCCATCTTGGCGGTATTTCCGCGGTCCTCGTCCTCTTCATCCACTTCGCCGTCTTCGCCGCCGTAGACAAGGATGTCATAGGCCATGTTGGCCGCCTCCGTGCCGATCGCATAATAGTCGACGCCGTAGGATACGAGCCCGCCCTTTTTGCACATGTCGCCGTCAGAGGTAAAGACCTTGGTGCCGTACTCCACGGCGTACTTACTGACCACATCCATGTTCACTGCCAAAACATTGTCGCAGGGCAGGTAAATGACTCCGTTCTCCTCACAGGCCGCCTTGACCTTCTCTTCCATATCGGCCGCGCCGGTAAAGGTGTACTCTTTCCAGGGCGTATCCGCGTCGCTGAGATATTTTTCCATGAGCCTGCACTGGAACTCGGAATTCACCTCTTCACTGCAGAACAGGATGCCGATCTGTTCTCCGTCCGAATTCAGCTGCAGCAGGAGATCTCTCTGGGAGACCATGGGAGGGAGGTCGGAGATACCCGTCACATTTCCGCCGGGCTCGCCGTTGGAACTGACGCCGCCGGCGATGATGAAATCCGTCACCGCTGCGCCGACGATCGGGATATCTTTCGTCTGCGCGGCCGCCTGCCTGAGCGCGCCCGATCCGGCTGCCAGGATCAGGTCATCCTTGTCCTGGATAAAATGGTCAATGATCTCATTGGTCTTTTCATCGGTACCGTCGGAGACCTTCTCGTCGAGCACCACCTCATCTCCCAGAAGTTCGCTCAGGTGATCCCTGAACCCTTCTGCCGCCAGGCTCAGCGCCCCGTGATCCGCCTGCTGTATGACGCCCACATAGTACTTGCCCTCTTCGTGTACGGCCGGCGTATATTTTTCCACCGCTGCCTTCTCCTCGACAGTGGCCGCTGCCGCGGCATTCTGCTGCTCTTTATCTGAGCTCTCTTCCTTTTTCCTGCCGCCGCAGGCTGTCGCTGCGAGCATTACGAAGCACAGTACTGCTGCCATTACTCTTTTGTTCATTGATCACTCCTC
>CACXGR010000093.1 GCA_902767235.1 uncultured Lachnospiraceae bacterium
GCTTTGTGATCACAGGCTCTACATTCTTCCCGCCCTGAGTCGGTGAAGCCGGAGCTGCCATAACTGAAAGCGAAGATGCGATCACCATTACAGCTGCGAGGCAAAGTGCAAACAGTCTCTTAAAACTTTTTCCCATTGGTTCCTTTCACCTCCTTTCATAAGATTTTTCACCGGCCAGGCTCCTCTTTTCTGCTGATAATGCCTTAGAGTGAAGTCCGACCGCTGCATATAGTAAACAGAGCCTGTCATGTGCTCTGTAAACTATCCCTTCCTTTACAAATCTCCGTTACCGGATCGGTCCGGCATACGTCAGCGCTTGTAGTAGTAGCCTTCGCCGTACTTCTTCCCGTAATACTTGTGATAATATCCGCCCTTTGAATCGCTCACACGGTTGAGGACGATCCCCAGAAGCGGGCACCCGGCTCTCTCGAGCTGCTGGATGGAAGCTCTCACAGCCGCTTTGCTCGTGGCGCCGCCTCTTACGCAGAGGATCACGCCGTCGCAGATATTTCCGATCCTCTCAGCATCCGATACAAGGCCGAGGGGCGGCGCATCTACAAATACATACCTGTACTGCTGCGCCATAGCGTTCAGGAGTTCTTCATATCTGCTGTTTTCCAAAAGAAGCGAAGGATTCACAACATTTTCAATATTTACGATGATATCGCCCGCAGGATCGTCCGTGTGCATGAGGACGTCATCCAGCTCGACATCGCCGGAAAGATAATGCGAAGTTCCCTTCATCTCCTTTCCGTCTTCCCTCGACATCGCATATTTTGTTGAAAAAGTCGAGTTTCTCATATCGGAATCGATCAGTATCGTCTTCTCTCCGGTCTTAGCGATCTGTTTCCAGAGGTTCATCGCCACAAAGGATTTTCCCTCGTTGGGTTCAGAACTGACGATCATGATCTTTCGTATATCCTTGCCTAAAAAACTGATGTTGATGCGCAGGCGGTTGACCGCCTCTTCGATCGCATACGGAAGCTCCGGGTTCAGGCCGAAGACCAACTTGTTTTCCTGTGTCATGATTCGGCCCTCCTCAGCGTTTCCTTTTCTTCTTTCTCTTCGGTGCCGAACTGCTCCCCGCGTCAAATCCCTGGATCTTTCCCTCCGGGATCACGGTGAGCGGAATGACGCCGAATTCTTTTTCAATGTCTTCCGCCGTCTTGAACGTATCATCAAGCATGAAGCGGATCGTGAAGATCCCCAGTACAATGATCATTCCGATCAGTGCCCCGATCATGGTATTTCGGCTGAAACTGGGCGAGCTGGGATTCACCGGAATGATCGCATATTCCGCGATATGCGGCTGCGGTGTCTCCATGAGCTTGGGGAGTTCTTTGACGCCTTTGTCCGCCAGCGCGTTGGCGATATTCATCGCCTCCTCCGGATCCTTGCTCGTCGCCCGGATCGCAATGATCCTGGTATCCGACAGCGTAGACATGCTCAGCATCGAGAGCAGCTGCGCATAGTCGTAATCCAGCCCCTGCTCCTCAATGACGCTCTCGATGATCGGTCTTGTCTTTAAGAGCTCCACATAGTCCTTGGACAGTGACTGTCCGATATTGAGATCGGTGAGATCGACAACGGACTGCGATGAGGAAGAGACCATATACATCTTGGAAGTCGCCGTATAGTCCGGTGTGATCAGATAATACGTGATCAGTCCTGCGATCACGGCGCCAGCCAGAAAGCCAAGTATGATCCAGACGATCCGTTCCCTGTAATAGGCCAGGAGTTCAAGAAGGTCGATCTCCATTTCTGCGTCCGTGTTCTCTCTGGCCCCTATGTCTATTTGTTGTTGATTCATGCCTCCGGCATCTCCTTTATTCTAAGACCGGCCTTCCGGTCTGTTCCGCATTCTCTGTCTCCGGTCCGGAAACAGCACTCTGTCATTCCTCAGGCGTGAGGTCGACCAGCGACTGCAATGTCTCAATGAGCGATTCCGTGCTGATATAGAACTCCGCATGCTCCTCGCCGTTTCCCAGTGTGTCGCCGATCTTCGATTCGCCGTCGATCGTCAGGATTCCTTTCGAATCCGCTTTCCGGATCTGTTCGGCGATCCTCGATATCTCATTCCTCGGAAGATCCGAATCGATCAGATCCGTAAGCGCATCATAAGACTCGTTGATGAACTCGGGATCTTCCTTCAGGCGTTTGAGCACGATCTCATAGGCGCCCTGCATATACTGCCTCTGACGGCTCAGTCTCCCGGCGTTCATCCCGTCTCCGACGGCCATTCTCGCACGCACATATTCTCTGGCCTGCTCGTCGCTCAGCTTTATCTTCGCTCCTTTTTTCATCTGCGGGTCCACAGATGTCATATCCTCTTCGATCTCAACCGTCACGCCGCCGAGCACATGGTTGAGCATCCCGACGTCATTCATGTTCATGCTGTAGCAGCCTTTGATCGGCAGGCCGCCGAAAAGCCTTGACACCGTCGTCACAGTGTTCTTGTTTCTCTGCTCTTCGTTCTGGCCGTACCAGTGCGCAATGCAGAGCTGCTCCTCGATCGTGCCCAGTTCCTCCCCGTTCTCATCCAGGACCGGAACGTCTGTGATCGTATCTCTGTCCAGCTGTATGAATCCATATGTATTCTGCGACCGGTTCTGAACCAGCAGGACGAGGAAATCGGCCATATTGCCGTTAAATCCCTTCTCAGCGTCCGGCTTGGATCCGGTGTCATCTGTCCCGATGATCAGATAGATATCCGCATCGTCAGTATAGACGTAGTTCTTATCGTCCAGCGTCAGCGTCGTCCCATCCGAAAGGCCTGCTGTCCATTTTCCGCTGTCGCCTTTTCCTTCGCTCTGCCGCGAGTGCACGTCGACCGCATACATAACAGCGCCAAAAATGATCACAGCAACGACTGCTATGATCAATCCGAGAATGGTCTTCCTCTTGCTTTGGCGGGTTCTTCTATGATTCATTCCTGTGCCCATCTATTGCAAATGTACATTTTTACCAGTGATAATGCAAGACCGGTTCATTGACAAGCGCGGTGTTTGGTCTAAAAACGGCCCATACCCGGCCGTTTATTCCTTCAAAAGGCAGAAATCCAGGTTCTGATCAAAGGCCGCCTTGTCTCCGCAGGACCGGATCTTTTTGCCGCCCACCTGCGATACGCACACCACTCTGACAAAATACACCCTTCCGAGCTTAAAGGGCTTGTTTTTGAAGGTTTTGATCGTCACCTTGTTTTTTTTGGTCGAGGCGACTTTCTCCCACCCTCCGGTCTCTTTCTGCGAAATGTACACTTCATAAGAAGAGACGCCGCTGATCTTTTTCCAGGAGAGGGTATATGTGCGTTTCGCCACGTTCGCCGAGCTCTTTACCTGGCCGGCTCGATGATAGGGGATGATCGGAAACTTGCTCGACCACTTGCTCCAGGCCGCGCTCCCTGCCTTTTTGATCCTGACGGACACATAGTTCCGGGAGCGGGCCGTCAGCCCCTTCACCGTGCAGATCTGGTATTTGCTGTCCGGATCCCTTGCGACGACGCTGGAGGCTGTCTTTTTGAGCTTGCCGCCGCTGCTGTACACTCTGTACTCAATGGCCGTGATGTTCTGCCTGGTCATCCGGATATAGCATTTGGTCTTGTCCTTCTCATCCCAGGAATAGAAATGCAGGCCGCCTCTGATCACCGGCACAGGCGCTGCCTCTGCCGTCAGGGGCGTCGACAAGCCGGCAGCGATCACTGCTGCCATACACAGAGCCAGTATCCTTTTCATCCATCTCATCTTATTTCCCACCTGAATTAAAATCATACTATATACCGCTTATGCTGCGATTTCAACAGAAATTCATCAGCATTATAATAGAATATTCCTCAATAATCAACCTGCCGGGCTCTTGTGCCCGTCCGGTCCGCCGTGGTCCGGTCCGATTCCGGCGTCTGTATCCGGATGTCATTTCACGATGATCTCCAGGATCTTCTTTTCATTGTAGCGGGACAGGACCAGCGCTCCCATAAGGCAGATGACCGCCGCAGAGGCTGCCGCGATGCGGTAGCCCAGGCCGGTCTCCGGTCCGATGCTGGCAAAGGCCGTGAAGATGAGCATGGCGATGCTCTGGCCAAATTTGAAAGCAAAGGTCCGCGCTGCGAAGAACATGCCCTCGCGGTTCTCTCCCGTCGTGACCGCATCCGCCTCCGCGATGTCCGCGACGATGGCCTGGGGCAGGATCCCCAGGATGGCCATGGGGAAAGCCGCCGCGCAGACGATCACGATCCCGAAGAGCAGGCCGGAGCCGCCCAGGAGACCGGATACCGCCGTGATCAGATATACAGCGGAGAGTCCCGCGAAACCGATCAGGACGAGCTTCTTCTTATTCATGCGGTGTGCCAAAGCGTTGACCGGCATGTAGCAGGCAAAAGAGAGAAGGGTCATCGCCACATACAGAATGGTCGTGAAGGTCTCCGGCAGCTTCATCAGAGATGTGATGAAGAAGGGAAGGCCCGTCTGAAAGATCGTAAGACCCAGGAAATAGAGTACGTCGCTGCCCACAAATACGCGGAAATCGGGATTTTTAAATGTTTTGATCAGCGAAGTGAACGCATCGTCATTGGAGGGGACGGTGTGCACATATTCCTTCTCGTTGATGGTGAAAGTAGGTACCAGCAGGGCCGCCAGTCCGATGGCCGAAAGGATCGCGAAGGTGATCCGGATGGCCTGCACTCTTCCCATGGAGGGTTCCAGGGCGCCCCAGATGAAAGGGGCCGCATAGCCGACGGCGGAGCCCAGAAGGAAAGTCACCGATATATAGGTGGAAATACTGATCCTCGTGTCCTGCGTCGTCCCCAGCTCGGAGATCAGCGCGTTGTAAGGTGTGCAGTAGGTCGTCATGAACAGATAGAAAAGCAGAAGCGTCACGAGCAGCCATATGCAGTTCGCCGTGGATATCTCATTTACGGGCGCCCAGAACACGAGGACCGTGACCAGCGCAAAGGGGATCGCGATCTTCTGCATGAAAGGGATCCTTCGCCCTTTGGGGTTCTGCGAGCGGTCGGAAAGGTTTGCGATCATGGGGTCCGTCACGGCGTCAAACACTCTTCCGAGCGCGGCGATGCCGCCGATCACGGTCGCAATGCCGAAGATCACTCGTCCCTGCGGAATAAAGAGCGTCTGTCCTGCTGCGATGGAATCCGCGTCGGGCTGGTAAAAATAGACCAGCCAGTTCGTGATCAGCGCCGAGAGAAGCGACCAGCCGAACTGTCCGATCGCAAAACACCACATTTTCCCTTTGGTAATCGTCTTCATTGTCTTTCTCCTGTGTCATTCCTGATTCTGTACAGATTTCAGTCTTCCGGCGCCGGTAAAGCCCGGGGCCGGAAGACTGCAGTGATCAAATCTCTATTTTCTATTCTTTTTCCGATGAAAATGGATCTCGGGCACCGCCACGTTGTCGTACACGATATCCTTTTTCTCCATTTCCTCGTTCTTCTCTCTGTCCGCCTCATCCTGCAGATCCTCATATTCCTCTGTGTGGATCTCGGGAACGGCGACATTCTCATCTTCAATATGAAACAGCTTCTTCAGCTTCATCCCGGACATTCCTCCTAACATCAGACCAGATTGATGAAAAACGTGATAACAAGTGAATTGATGAAATCTGCAAAAAGGCTTCCCACGATCGGGATCAGCAGATATGCCTTGATGGAAGGCACGTACTTGTCGCAGATCGCCTGCATATTGGCCATCGCATTGGGCGTCGCGCCCATGCCGAAGCCGCAGGTACCTGCCGTAATGACGGCTGCGTCGTAGTCCCTGCCCATAAACCTGAAGATCACAAATCTGGCAAATACATACATGAACGCGAGCTGCACCAGGAGCAGGACCACCAGCGGCAGCGCCAGCGCTGCCAGCTGCCAGATCTTGAGTGTGATCATGGCAATACCCAGAAAGAGGGACAGGCAGATGCCGCCCAGGTCGTTGATCTCACCCATGTAGACCTTGATCTTTCCGGTCGCCTCGCCGATATTCCGGATGATGGCTGCCACGATCATGGCGCCGATATAGACCGGGAAGGTCATTCCGGTCTTGGTCAAAAGAGCGGATACCAGTGTGCCCAGGCC
>CACXGR010000094.1 GCA_902767235.1 uncultured Lachnospiraceae bacterium
CATTGTATCCAACGCGCTGATCATCCCGTTTGTCCTGACCTACGCCTATCACATCCCCGGCGGCATTCCGCTGTTCATGCTGACTGTAGGTATCGGCGAGCTGATCTCCTGCATGGGTCTGGGCCAGCTCCTTCTGCAGGCGCTCCTTCCCTTCCGCGGAAGGTTCTTTGGCCCCGGCAGCATGGAATGATCCGTTCAGTCTTTCCCGCATGCGCAAAAAAGAGGTGCTATGAAGGTACGCGGTTGACCGCTGACCTTCACAGCACCTCATTTTTTATATCATTTTCTTCTGTTTCTGCTGTTTTCTCTCTTCTCCTGATCTATCTTCGCCCTGAGGCGGCCTGCTCTTCTGCTTTGGACAAAAGCGAACCAGAGAAGCGCCGCGCTGATTACAATGACGACCCCTGCCAGAACCGCGCGAAGCGTCTTCCACAGAGGGGACTTATACTCCAGCGTCGTCTTTGTTCCGATCCCGTTCATCGCGTTGCTTCTGGAAATCGTCTGCAGGATTCTTCCCGCAGCTGTCCTGAAGCGCGACCGCACGCCGTATGTCAATTGTCCTCCCCGCAGCTTATAGTTGCTGCTGGAAGTGTTCTGCCACAGATCCGTTCCCGCCTCCAGTCCTTCAAGGATGTCCGCGTATTCATCTGTACCTCCGCTGATCCAGTCCGTCATTACGATCCCGGCAAAGCCCCACTCATCCCGCAGGACCTTTGTCAAAAGACCGCTGTGTCCGCCGCACCATCTGGGCCCCACGCGGTTCATGCCGGCCATGACGGCTTTCATTCCGGGGCCTCCGTCCCGCAGTGCGATCTCAAAGGGACGCAGATACAGTTCTCTGAGCGCCTGCTCACCCGCCATTACCGCCACACCGGTATAGTTGCTCTCCTGGTCCGCCAGGACCATCCTCCCAAGGACAGGTATCACACCCTTTCCGCCAAGTCCGCGGCATATTGCGGCAGCCATGCTTCCGGTAAGGTAACTGTCCTCCGAAAAACTGCTGCCGTTTCCGCCTCCCATGGCTGTCCGGTGAAGGTTGAGGAAAGGTATCTGCCAGAAAGTGACTCCCGCGTGGAGAGCCTCCTCTCCGATCATTTTCCCCATCTGCAGGATCAGTTCTGTATTCCAGGTCGACGCAAGGACCGTGGCTGACGGATATTCGGTTTTCCCCTCGAAGATCAGGGCCTGGGGCGAAATACAGGAGATCACCTCGTTTACAACGCCTCCCCCCTTTCGGACGAGAGAGTAGGTCTCCCTCCAGGTCAGCTGGTCCAGCAAAGCTCCCCATCGGTAATCATCAAAGGCTGTCTCCCGAAGCGCCGCAAGGCCGGCGTTTTTCTCTCCGTGGGCTTTATTATAGACCGGTGCCTCCGCTTTGCTGTCCTCCTTGCTGCTTACTTTCAGCAGTTCCTGGAAAGACGCGGGCGCCGAATAGGAGCCTCCGTTCCATGTCACAGGCCATGAACTTCCCCACAGGCTCCTTGTGAACTGCCGGTAATCCGAATCATAGGCCGAGGGATCCGCTTCCCTGAACACACGGCCGATCCCCTCGCCGGTCTGTGACGATACCGCAAAGGTGCCGTTGTCCCTGACGAGATCCACCGTCTCCACAAGTCCCCCGTCTCCGCTGCCGCTGAACGCCTCGGATCCGCCCTTCATCTTATACATGAGTATGTTGTTGACCGCTCGGTGAGCATCCTGGGCCGCTGTCACCAAATAAGTCCCGCCATCAATGATATAGGTCCCCCGGCCGGCCGCGTCGAAAGACTTGAATGCTTCTTCGTCCAGCACTATTTTGACCCTTGCGGATTCTCCCGGCTCGAGTTCCTTCGTCTTGACAAAGGCCGCAAGTTCCACGGAAGGAATTTCCATTCCGTTCTTCTCCGCATACTGGGAATAGGGCTTCTGAATATAAAACTGTACGATCTCCCTGCCTGCCCGGTCTCCGGTATTGAGAACATTCACCGAGACCTCATATCCCTTCTTTCCCTGTTCCATCACCATGTCCTGCAGTTCGAAGTCTGTGTAGGACAGACCGTATCCGAACGGATAGGCGACTTCCCGGTCGTAATCAAAGGCGCTTCGCGAAGACGTCCCGAGAACAGTGTCTTCATATCGGGTCTCATAATAGCGGTACCCGACATAGATTCCTTCGGCGTATACCAGAAATCTGTCGCCGAACTTCACATTGCTGTTCCTGATCCGGTAATCCCCGAGATTGGCTGCCGCCGGAGCATTCAGGCTGTTATATACAAAGGTATCCGGAAGTCCCCCGGAAGGATTGACGCTTCCGCTGAGCACTTCCGCTACGGCTGTCATCCCGTTTACTCCAAGCGCGCCGGTCCAGAGGCATCCGTCTACCCCGTATTCCTCCACAAATCCCATTTCCAGGGGATTGTCTGTGTTGAGCACCACGATCACCTGCTCAAAGCGCTCCTTCACATAGCTGAGCAGTTCCCTTTCTTCCTCCGTCAGCTGCAGGGCTTTCGCCCCTGTCACTGCCGGTGTCTCCCCTTCTTCCGCTTCCGCGTAGGCGGGTTCATAAAGGTCTGACTGACTTGCCTGCCTGCTGATCACGACCACAGCTGCCTCAGAATACTCCTCCATGCTCTTCTCCACGCTCCCCGAGAAGGAATTCCGTCCCCCTCTCTGCGTGAAATTCCACAGTTTCTCATTGACGCGGATCTTTTCCGCTTCCAGCGCGTCCTTCAAATTCACGGAAGAGGCCGCCGCTGTCCCCTCGCAGTAAACAGGATCCACCGCGCCCTTCCCGAAAACACTGATCATCGCCCCTTTGCGCAGCGGAAGCACGTCATCGGCGTTGCGCAACAGAACGATCCCTTCTCTCTGGATCCTTTTCGCAAGTTCCGTGCTGTCCGTCCGCAGTTCCGCGGAGTCCTCATATTCCGTTTCAAAATACTGCGGGCCTTCCTCTCCCGCCACCACATAGTTGCGCTGACCCAGCGAAAGACGGATTGCCTGCTCGTTATCCGAGGTGACTCTGACCCCTGCGAAAACAGCGGTGAGGAGCACTGCAGCCGTCACAACACCTGCAACGCTGTTTCTGCGAAGACGTCCGATCCGGCCCCGCATCCTGCGCAGACGCTGTTGCGCTTTATCGGCAGACGCGGGCGCAGTCCCCTGTCCTTTCTCTATTCTGTTCGGTCCTGAATTGTCTTTTCTTTTATTCTTCATAGAGTATCCGGTCCGCTCCTTCTGTTCTTCCAAATATGTATTTATTGTAATACGAAAACGGTCTTTTTTCTTCATAAATATACTCAGCCCACGCGGCATGTTATAATACAGAGCAGATCACATTTTTTAAAGGAGAACACGATGATTTATTGCGTGGAAGACGACAACAGTATCCGGGATCTGATGATCTATACACTGACCATAGCCGGCTTTGAAGCGAAAGGCTTTGCCGACAGCACTGATTTTTGGAAAGAAATGCAGACAGGCCGCCCCGAGCTGGTCCTTTTGGACATCATGCTGCCCGGCGAGGACGGCATCTCAATCCTCAAAAAGCTCCGGTCCACACCTATGACGGTCTCTCTTCCGATCATCATGGCTACCGCCAAGGGAAGCGAGTATGACAGAGTTATCGGCCTCGATCTGGGCGCCGACGATTATCTGTGCAAGCCCTTCG
>CACXGR010000095.1 GCA_902767235.1 uncultured Lachnospiraceae bacterium
GACATCCCGATTATATAAAAAGCGAGGCGCTGTGCCGATTTGTTTCCAATTCCGGGCAGCGCCGCCAGTTCGTCGATCAATTTATTGATATATCCGCTGTAGAGTTCCACGTGTTAAAAACCGCCCATTCCGCCGAACAGCTTCTCGCTCTCTGCATCCACCTGCTTCGCCGCTTCGTTGTAGGCAGCGATGATCATGTCCTGCAGCATCTCAACGTCATCGGGATCCACTGCGTCCGGCGAGATCGTCAGAGACTTCATCTCTTTCTTGCCGCTGATCACCACTTCCACGGCGCCGCCGCCGGAAGAAGCCGTAAATTCCTTCTCCTCCAGCGCCTTCTTGTTCTCTTCCATCTGGCGCTGCATTCTCTGCGCCTGTTTCATCAGATTATTCATATTTCCGGGCATGCCGCCGGGGAAGCCTCCGCCTCTTCTTGCCATTTCTTATTCCTCCTCTATTTCCATCCTGACAATATCGGATAAATCCACATAATTGTCCGTGAATTTACTTCCCTTGTCAAGTGCCTTGTATTCTATTTCGACGTCCTTGCCCGAGCACTGGCGCAGGAAATAGCGCAGCCGGTTTCTGTATCCCTCGTCGTGCAGGAAATGGTCCGCCGTCACATAGTTGCTGAAGACGATCACCAGCTGCCCGCGGTCTCCGACGCTGTGCTTGGCCTGCATGAGAGAGACCCTCGTCATGCCGGGCGGCAGCTGCGAGATGTATTTGGTCCAGTTGCGGACGATATCCTTGACATCCTCCGGGATCGCCTTGGGGTAGACTTTGCGGACCGGCTTGGCCGCGCCGGGCTGTCCGCCGGCCGCCGCTGTGCCTGTGCCTGTGCCCGGCGCCGCGTCTGATGCGGGTCTCCCCGCTGCGCTGCCGGGAGCTGCGCCGCCTGCTGCCGCTTCCGCGCCTGTCCCCCAGCCGCTTCCCTTGGGCTGCTCCGCGATCTTCTTCTCATCCGCCAAAAGCCGCTGCTCCAGTTCCCTGATCCGGTTGCGGAGTGTGTCCAGCTGGTCCTCCGGTGTCTCGTCGGCGCCGCCCATCTTCCCTCGGGCCGCCCGTATGATCGCCATCTCCGTCAGGATCCGTCTTCCCGCGCTGTAGCGGATCTGCTCCATCAGCGACGAGAAAATGCGGATCTCCCGCATGATCTCCGACATCTCCGACTTGCGGGCGTCCTCGATCATCTGCTCGAGGTTGTCCGCAGAGATGTCCAGGGAATCCTTGGTGCTCTCCGACGCCTTGAGCAGCATGAGGTTTCGCAGATACCACAGAAAGTCGGACACAAACTGCATCATCTCCCGCCCCTGCATCAGGACGGTCTCCAGCACTTTGAGCGCCTCTGCCGTTTCGCCCTCGTGGATATGGCCGTACATCTTGCTGAACACCCTCGTGTCCACCGCGCCCAGGATCTCCAGGGTCTTGTCATAGGTCAGGAGATCATTGCCGTAGTTGAAGGCGTTGCACTGATCGAGAAGGCTCAGGCCGTCTCTCATGGACCCGTCGGCCGCGCTCGCAATATACCGCAGCGCCTTGTCCTCCGCATTCAGGCCCTCCGCGTCCGCCACTTCCTTGAGGCGCCCCTCTATGGTCCCCGTGGACAGCCTTCCGAAGTCGTATCGCTGGCACCTGGACAAAATAGTGACCGGCAGTTTATTGGGCTCCGTCGTGGCGAGGATGAAGATCGCATAGGACGGCGGTTCCTCCAGGGTCTTGAGCAGCGCATTGAAGGCCGCCGTGGAGAGCATGTGGACCTCGTCGATGATGTAAACGCGGTAGCGCCCCTGTGTCGGCGAGTACGCCACCTGATCGATGATACCCCGGATATCGTCCACGCCGTTGTTGGAGGCGGCGTCCATTTCCACTACGTTCAGGCTGGCGTCCGCACCGATCGCCCGGCAGGAAGGGCACTCGCAGCAGGGACTTCCGTCTCTGGGACCCTCACAGTTCACCGCCTTGGCAAAGATCTTGGCTATGGTGGTCTTTCCGGTTCCCCTCGTCCCGCAGAACAGATAGCTGTGCGCGATCCTTCCCGAGTTGATCTGGTTCTTCAGCGTGCGGACAATAACTTCCCGTCCCCGCACGTCCTCGAAGGTCCGGGGCCTGTATTTTCTGTATAGTGCCAGATAGTGCTGATCTGCCATGTGTCGTCCTTCCTCGCTCGATATTTTGCCTTATTCTTCTTATTATATACAAAACGTCAAAAAGGTGCACTGCAAAATGCAGCGCACCTCATGTCTGTCCTGATCGGCACGGATCGCTCCGAAGATCAGTCGCCGAAGCTGATTCCGATCATTTTCGCTTCTTTGATGATGCTGGCCTTGGGATCGACGGTCTTGAGCTTGCCGGCCACTTCGCTGAGCGGGACCTTCACGATCTCGCGGTTCTTGTAGGCCACCATGTACCCGAATTCCTTCTTGAGGATCAGCTTGCCCGCCTCTGCGCCGATACGGGTGGCAAATACTCTGTCGTAGGGATCCGGAGCGCCGCCGCGCTGTGTGTGTCCGGGCACGGTGACGCGGACTTCACGGCCGGTGGTCTTTGTGATGGCGTCTGCGATCTCATAGGATACGGAGGGATACTTGTAGTTGGCGAGTTTCTTCTTATATTCTTTCTTGGAGAGCTTCGCATCTTCCTTGGAGATGGCGCCTTCCGCCACTACGATGATGGTGAAACGGCTGCCGTGTTTGTCTCTCTCCTCGATGGCCTCGACGACTTTCTTGATATCATAGGGGATCTCCGGAATGAGGATGATATCCGCGCCGCCTGCGATGCCGGCGTTCAGGGGAAGCCATCCGACCTTATGTCCCATGATCTCCACGATGAAGACGCGGCCGTGGGAGCTCGCGGTCGTGTGGATGTCGTCAATGCACTTCGTCGCAATGTCCACTGCGCTCTGGAATCCGAATGTCATGTCGGTGCCCCACAGGTCATTGTCGATGGTCTTGGGAAGGGTGACCACGTTCAGGCCTTCCTGGCTGAGCAGGTTGGCTGTCTTGGTGGA
>CACXGR010000096.1 GCA_902767235.1 uncultured Lachnospiraceae bacterium
AATGAATACCCGCCGCCCGATGAATACGCTCCGCCGAAGGGCTCGTCAGTATCCTGATCGAGCAGCTCCTTGGGGATTTCCTCCACGAAGCGGCTTACCGGATTGTACTGCACTTCTCCGCGCAGCATGCGGGTCATGCTGCAGGTCAGAGTGAGGTCGTCCTTTGCCCTTGTGATGCCCACATAGGCCAGACGTCTCTCTTCCGCCTCTGCCTCTTCATCCATGCTGTTCAGGGCCATGGCGCTGGGGAAGATGTTGTCCTCCATGCCCGTGATATAGACATGGGAAAACTCCAGTCCCTTGGCACTGTGCAGCGTCATCAGGAGCACCCTGTCCTGATCTTCGTCCGCGTTATCTATGTCAGATACAAGCGCGACCTCCTCCAGAAAGCCGGAGAGTGTCGGCTCCTCTGCTGTCTCCTCATAGTCCGTGATCTTGCTGACCAGCTCATCCACGTTCGAGATCCTGTCCTCGCTGTCCTCATCGTCCAGGTCTCTGAGGTATGCGTCATATTCGATCTTCGTGATGATATGACGCAGAAGCTCTGAAAGACTGTGCTCCTTTGCAAATTCCCTGAAAGAAAGGATCATCCTGACAAAGCTCTCTATTTTGGCGGTGCTGCGGCCCAGAGAAGTGATATTTCTGCACCTTTCCATCGCCTCGAAGAAGGTGATGTCACGGCTCACCGCATAATCAGCCAGCCTTGAGACGGTCGTCTGTCCGATTCCGCGCCTGGGCACGTTCAGTACACGGCGCACCGCGATCTCGTCCTGTCCGTTCTCCACCGTCTTGAGATAGGCGATCATATCCCGGATCTCTCTGCGGTCGTAGAAATTCGTCCCGCCCACGACGTTATAGGGGACGGAAGCCAGGACAAAGCGCTCTTCAAGAGCGCGCGCCTGGGCATTGGTGCGGTAGAGCACGGCGAAGTCGCTGTAGTGCAGATGCCGGTCGTCCCTCATCTTTCTCTCAATGTCATCGACGACGAAAGCGGCCTCGTCCCGGGCTGTCCCGAACTGACGAAGATGGATCGGCGCACCTTTTCCCTTGTCGGTCCAGAGCTTTTTCTCTTTGCGCCTTACGTTGTTGCTGATCACGGCGTTGGCCGCATCCAGCACGTTCTGGGTGGAGCGGTAATTCTGTTCGAGGCGAACGACCAGCGCATCCGGATAAACCTTTTCAAAATCCAGAATATTGCGTATATTGGCGCCCCGGAAGCGGTAAATGGACTGGTCGTCATCGCCGACGACGCACAGGTTCCGGTTTTGATCCGCCAGAAGCCGCACCAGCTCGAACTGCGCATTGTTGGTGTCCTGATACTCGTCCACCATGATATAGCGGAAACGGTTCTGATAAGATGCGAGTACCTCGTCATGGGAATGAAACAGCTCCACGGTCAGCATGAGCAGATCATCGAAATCCACGGCGTTATTCTTGCGGAGCCTCTTCTGATACTCGTCATAGGCGTCCGCAATGCGCTCGTTCTGATAGCTCAGTCCCGCGTTCTCCTGGCGGTAGTTCAGCGGCGACAGAAGCTCATTCTTGGCCGAGGAGATCTCCGCCAAAATAGTGCGCTCCCTCAGGTCCTTCGTGTCGATCTTCAGGTATTTGCAGACTTCCTTCATCAGGGATCTCTGGTCGTCCGTATCGTAGATCGTGAAAGACGGCTCATATCCCAGAAGTTCAATGTGCCTGCGAAGGATCCTGACACACATGGAGTGAAAGGTAGAGATCCAGACGCTCTCCGCGCCGAAGCCGATCATCCGGTCCACCCTCTCCCGCATCTCTCCCGCCGCTTTATTGGTGAAAGTGATCGCAAGAATATTCCATGGATTCACGCCGCACTCGTCCATCAGATATGCGATCCTGTGCGTGATCACTCTGGTCTTGCCGCTGCCGGCACCGGCCAGGATCAATACTGGTCCCTCTGTGTGCCGCACAGCCTCCCACTGCTCCTTATTCAAAGTGTCATAAATAGACATATATGATTCAGACTCCTTATTTTCGGTTCGTTCTGGTGATGTCCGGTACGCCCGGCGTCTCGTCGAGGAGCTTCTCAATGAGGATCTTTCTAAGGTATATATCCGCACTGAGATGGCAGATCACGTGAAAGCGGCGCAGCATCTCCCGGTCTTCTTCCGGCGCAGACATAAAAGCGCGGTCCGATTCATCCAGGATCTTTGCCATCTCTCCCGGAAATTTCTCCACATCCTCTCCGACGTATTTGAAGATCTCCGTATAGACATCGGACATAGAATATCTGTGCTTTCTGCCGGTCATATGCTCTGCCGAACGGGTAGTGGGCTGCGCATATTTGTCTGAGACCGGTCCCACGATCTTCTTGATGTCGTCAATGGAGAGAAAGCTCTTCATATAGTAGATGACCAGGAGAAGAAGTATGTGGTCCCTTCCGTACTTTTTCTTGATCGGCGGGATCATGACCTTATTCTTTACATAGTTGTTGATCATCGTCTTGGTGAGGAGCTTGTCGGCGTCGGATTTTCTCGCCGTTCTCTTGAGGCGCTCCCCCAGAAAGGTGAGCACCTGATCCATATAGAGATCGATCTTGGGAATATCGTCCACATCGATGATGCTGAACCCCGCCATGATCTTGTTGACAATGAATTCCACATCTTTTCTGGTACTCATCTTCATCGTCCCTTTCCGCTCTGCGCCATCCGCTTCATCTCCCTGGCGTTCTCAAGAGAAGCTTCTGTGACCCTGTCGGCGCCGAGAAGTCTGGCAACCTCTCTGTCGCTCTCCTCCTCCGACAGCCTGGTGATATGTGTCATCGTGCGTCCGCCGGTGCTCTCCTTGGCAATGGAGTAGTGACTGTCCTGCATGGACGCAATCTGCGGCAGGTGTGTGATACAAAGGATCTGATGATCCGATGCCAGCCGTCCCATCTTCTCAGCGACTTTCCATGCCGTCATTCCGCTGATTCCCGTATCGATCTCGTCAAATATAAATGTATGAATGTCGTCCTTGCCGGCAAAAACGGTTTTCATGCCCAGCATGATCCTGGAGAGCTCGCCGCCGCTGGCGATCTGGTCCAGAGGCCTTGGGCTCTCACCGGGATTCATCGAGATATAGAATACCAGCCTGTCATATCCGTCAGCAGAGAGATACTCCTCCCCCGAACGGATCCTGCCCTCAAATTCCACCTGGGGAAAATTGAGGTCCAGAAGCGCTTCCCTGAGTTTTTTTGCAAATCTTTCCGCCGCTTTCAGGCGTACAGCACTCAGATCCGCGCACAGGCTTAGGAGCGTTCCGTATTCTTTTTCAATGTCCTCCTTCAGCCGCCTTCTTCCGTTCTCGTAGTCCTCAAGAAAAGCGAGCCTGTCCTGCCTCTCAGAGAGTGCCCTCTCGATATCCAAGACGCTTCTCCCGTACTTGTCCTTGAGCCGGTTGATCAGATTCAGCCGGTCCTGGATCTGTTCGAATTCGGCCGGATCAAATGTGAGCTCTCTCATATAGTCGTTCATGGATCTGTTGAAGTCAGCGAGCAGTCCTTCCACTTCCGAGAGTTCTTCCGTGATCCGGTCCAGCGTCGGGTCGATCCCGCTTACAGATGTAAGCTCCCGGGAAGCCCTCGCGACCGCCTCCTCCGCACTCTGTTCGCTGCCGCCGGTCCAGAACGCGGCTTGTCCGGCCGCCTCGCTGATCTTTCTGAAGTTTTCCAGAAGGCGGTAACGGTTTTCCAGCTCCTCGTCCTCGCCTTCTCTGATTCCGGCCTCCTCGATCTCTCTGACTTCGTATGCCAGAAGATCCGCCTCTCTCTTGCGGGCGCTGTCATCCAGGTCGTCCTTCTCCCAGGCGTCCCTGAGGGCTTTCCATTTTCTGTAGCTCTCACGCACGTCTGCCTTCAGAGCAGCCGCTTCCTCCCCGGCGTACTCATCGACCGTCATCAGCTGCGCGTCTCTCCGCAGGAGCTTCTGGTTCTCTCTCTGGCCGTAAATATCGATCAGAAGCTCCGCGATCTCCCGAAGCTGACGGAGAGTCACCGACTCCCCGCAGACGCTGCATACACTTCTGCCGGGCAGTATTTTGCGCTTGATCAGGATCGTTCCGTCCTCCGGCGCGGGCAGGTCCATCTCTTCGAGCTTTTTGAGCTGTCTCTCATTGTCCGCCGCAAAGACCATTTCGATCAGGGCGTATTCCGCACCGGTCCTGATGATCGCCTTGTCTGCCTTGCCTCCCAGCGCCAGGTTCACCGAGCCGATGATGATCGATTTTCCCGCGCCCGTCTCACCGGTCAAAATATTGAGGCCATCCGTAAAGGTGACCTCTTCCTCCTCGATGAGTGCAAGATTTTTAACATGTAAACTCAGCAGCAAATGTCTTCCTCCTTTCGCAGGATCTATGCCTCTCCGAGCATATGACGTATCTTCTCCATCAGCTCCTTCGTCTCCTCGACAGTCCTGACCGCCGCCATGATCGTGTCGTCGCCGGCGATACTGCCGACGATCTCGGGAAATCGGAGATGATCCAGTGCTGCCGCCGCAGCCATGGCCATACCGGCTCCCGTCTTGATCACCAGAAGGTTCTGCGCGTGATCCACCGACTGCACGCTGTCTCTGAGCACGCGGATAAAGCGGTTCTCTTCCTCATTGGCCGGCTTGGCCGCCTCATACTTCTGCCGTCCGGAAGACGCCGGGACCTTGATCAGTCCCAGCTCTCTGATGTCCCTTGATACCGTTGCCTGCGTCACTTTCACACCGCTTTGGCGGAGCATCTGCGCGAGCTCTCCCTGTGTCTCGATCTCGTTCTCTTCAATGAGCTTCAATATCCTTAAATGACGGTCTTTTTTCATTTTCTTTCCATTCCCAGTCTGCCTGAATGTAAACGGTCCTATGATGTCAGCTTCTTGTGAAGTGTACTCAAAAAGCTTCTGGTACTGAGTTTGACCAGATTGGTCACTTCGTCAGACCTCTTGATCTCTATGCGGTCGCCGTACTGGAGCGAAAAGCTGTTTCCGCCGTCAAAGACCGCTTCCGCCTGGATCTTCTCGTTTCTGGTCGTCTTCACCATCTCGATCACGATAGAGTCCTCCGCCGAGAGCACGACACTTCTCGTATTGAGGGTATGTGCGCAAATGGGCGTCAGCAGCATGAGCTGGGCTTTGGGCTCCACCAGCGGCCCTCCGGCCGACATATTGTAGGCGGTGGACCCCGTTGCCGTCGCGATGATCACGCCGTCCGCATTCAGATTGTTGAGAAAGTGTCCGTCGACATAGACGTTGAAATTCAGCACCCGGAACGCGCTGTTCCTGACGATGACTACTTCGTTCAGGGCATGGTGAACGATCCCGTCCGTGACCGTCCTGCCGTCTCTCTCCATCATGCGGCCTTCCAGCATCATTCGCGGCTCGATCACATAGGATCCCTCAAAGAGCAGGCTCATCATCTCCTGCCAGTTGTCCTTCTCAATTTCCGCCAGATATCCCAAAGTTCCCAGATTGATACCCAGGATCGGCACGCCGCTCCCCAGCACCTGATGCGCAGCGCGCAGTACGGATCCGTCCCCTCCGATCACGAGAAGGCAGTCCCTTGCCGGATCGAGATTGGCGGATAGTCTCTGAATGTCAACATCCGCACTGTTGGGCACCTGAATGCACTTCTTTCCGTTGAGCAGAAGGAAGCCCTTCAGCTTATTGGTGAAGTAGTAATCGGGATCTTTTTTGGTGTTTGTGATGATATAGAAGCAATCCATGCCAAACTCCTGTTTAAATATGATTCTGTGTGCATCCGATGCGCAGTCAGCTGCCGTCATCCTCTGTCCAGTTCGCTGTGGGAAGCCTCTACCAGTTCGCGGATCTGTTCTTCGCTCACGGCGCCGGAGCCTTCGCTCTCCTCACCCTTTTTGATATACATCAGATACTCTATATTGCCCTCAGGTCCTCTGATGGGCGAGTAGTCCAGGCCCAAAAGATCAAAGCCCAGGCCCACTGCCATGGAAGTCACGTCCCGGACCACTTCCTCGTGCACCTTCTTATCCCGGACCACACCCTTCTTCCCGACTTTATCCCTGCCGGCCTCGAACTGAGGCTTGATCAGGCATACCATCTCACCGCCGGGTTCAAGGATCGCATGGGCGGCCGGCAGTATTTTGTCCAGGCCGATGAAGGATACATCCACGGAGGCAAAGGAAGGCGCAGGCCCCTCCCCCAGATCCTGCGGCTTGACATAGCGGAAATTTGTCTTCTCCATGCACACGACTCTGGGGTCGCTCCTCAGCTTCCAGTCAAGCTGGCCATATCCCACATCGATGGAATACACCCTGGCTGCTCCGTTTTGCAGCATGCAGTCCGTAAAACCGCCTGTGGACGCGCCGATATCCATGCACACGCGGCCTTTCAGGTCAATTGGAAAGGATGACAGTGCTTTTTCCAGCTTGAGACCGCCCCGGCTCACATATCGCAAAGTGTTTCCCTTTACTTCGATCTGCGCTTCCTGCGGATCAAAGGTCGCGCCGGCCTTGTCTTCTTTATTCTGATTGACATATACGATGCCCGCCATGATCAGCGCTTTTGCCTTTTCTCTTGAAGGCGCAAAGCCCTGCTCCACCAGCAGTACATCGAGTCTCTTTTTTTCTTTCTTCATCTTGCTCTTTACTTGGTCCTCGTGATCATCCGCACGATCAGCTCTCTGAGAAAATCGTTGGAAGCAGACAGAGAATCATACAGTTGCAGTGCCTCTTCCGACAGTCTGCGGACGTCCGCGGCAGCCTTTTCCAATCCGTGCATGGTGACATAAGTGACCTTTCCGTCCTTTTCATCGCTTCCGGTCAGTTTTCCCAGCTCTTTGCTGTCGCCGGTCACATCCAGAATGTCGTCCTGAATCTGGAAAGCGATGCCTATATTCTCCGCGATCCTGTCAAGCTTGTTCAGATCCTCCTCAGGCGCTCCGGCCAGCATGGCTCCGATCACGAATCCGCTCTCGATCATGCAGGCCGTCTTGTGCTTGTGGATATACCAGAGTCCTTCCTCCTGTGTCCCTGCCGGGTTCTTCTCCGCCTCCAGGTCCGCGCACTGGCCGCCCACCATGCCGTATATTCCGGCGTTGCGCGCCAGCAGCTTCACAGCGCTGACCACATTGGCCGTCTCCTGCGCGTTTTCGCACAGGTCAAAAGCCTTCAGGGCCGTCTCATAGGCAAAATTGAGCAGCGCGTCCCCTGCAAGGACGGCCATTCCTTCTCCGTAGACCACCCATGTCGTCTTTCTGCCTCTTCTGTACTCGTCATTGTCCATCGCCGGCATGTCGTCGTGGACCAGCGAATAGTTGTGGATCATCTCCAGGGCAGCCATCAGGGGCTCCGCCAGCTCTTTCCGGCCTCCGTACATGCTGCAGGTCTCATGCAGAAAGAGCGGACGAAGCCGCTTGCCGCCCGCCAGCACACTGTACTGCATCGCATCCACCACGACAGCGGCGTACCGGTCCGTTCCCGCAAGGCCGTCCACCGTCGGCAGCCATTTTTCCATCACACTCTCGCAATACGCTGTTTTGTCCGAAAGCAGCCCGTCAAAACTCATCTGTCTCTCCCTCCGCGCTCAGGATCTGCACCTTCTTTTCCACAGTATCGATCGTCTCGTTGCAATATTTGATCAGCTTCATGCCCTTCTCATAGCAGTGAAAGGACTCCTCAAGCGTCACGCCCTCTTCATCCATTCTGGACAGGATCTCCTGAAGCATAGCAAATGCATCTTCGATCCCCTTTATCTCTTCCGCTCCCTCAAACAGTGCCGGAGCATTTCTTTCCTCTTTGTTCTCCATCTCACGCCTTCCTCTTCGCATCACCGGGATGCACACTTTTGACCTCCGTCTCCAGCCTTCCGTCTCTTAGCTGCACATTCAAAATATCGCCGGTCCTGACCCGATCCACAGAGACGACGGTCCGTCCTGATCCGTCGCTCACATAGCCGTATCCGCCGGATAATTTGGCGAGGGGAGATCGCTGCTCCAGTCCGGCCGCATACAGGCGCATTTGGTTGTGGGCATCCGTCAGTTTTCTGTCCATGCGGCTCTGCAGCCGCTCGCTCTGATCCGCCTTTCTCCTGCAGATGTCGATCCTGCGCGCCATCGACGTATTCAGTTTCTCCTCGCACTGGGCCGCGAACATTCTTCTGTCCCGGATCCTGGACGCGGGCGACAGATGCGCGAGCTCCCTGCGAAGACTCTCCGTGCTGCGCCTGAGATGAAAAATGCGGTTTTCCATGCTTCCTCTAAGGCGCCGCTCAAAGGCATCCAGATCACTTTGGAACTGTTCATAGGAGAATACCGCCAGCTCTGCCGCCGCTGAAGGCGTCGGCGCCCTCAGATCCGCGACGTAGTCGGAGATCACGGTATCTGTCTCATGGCCAACCGCTGAAATGATCGGAGTCCCGCACTCAAAGACAGCCTCCGCGACGGATTCCTCGTTAAAAGCCCACAGGTCTTCCAGCGAGCCGCCGCCCCTGCCGATGATGATGACGTCCACGCCATAGCGGTCCAGTTTCCGGATCCCCTCGCATATACTGGCTGCCGCGCCGTCTCCCTGTACGACCGCCGGGTACAATATGATCTGTATATACGGATTTCTTCTTGTGGAAATATTGATGATATCGCGGATCGCGGCGCCCGTCGGAGCCGTCACCACGCCCAGCGTCTGAATATATCCGGGTATCGGTTTCTTGTAGATCTCGTCGAACATGCCGGTCTCCTCAAGCCTGCGCTTGAGTTCTTCATACCGGGCATTGAGAAGGCCGACGCCGTCGAGGACGATCCGGTCGGCATAGAGCTGATACCGCCCGTCACGCTCATATACGTCCACTGTGCCGGCGGCGATCACCTGGTCTCCCTCTTTCATACGAAAAGAAAGGCCCCTGCGCCGACCTGCGAACATGACGCAGGAGATCGTGCCCGAGGCATCTTTCAAAGTAAAATAGATATGTCCCGAAGAATGGTATTTGCAGTTGCTGACTTCTCCGCGCACGTAAATAGAGTGGAGAATGTAGTCCTCCGCAAACATACTCTTTATATATCGGTTAACCTGAGATACAGAGTATACGTTTCTCATATTCTCCTTGTAATATAAGTCTCGCCTTTGCGCTCTGACACGGTGCCCTGTGAAGAATATTTCCCGCCTGCCTTATTGCCGCCGGCGTTCTGCTTTTTCCTGTTCTCCTTGCCCGATACACCGGCCAGCACGCCGTTGATGAAGGCGCCGGTGCCCTCGTCGCCGAACTTCTTGCCCAGTTCCACCGCTTCATTGATGGCCACACCGGTCGGCACGCTGTCGTCGTACAGGATCTCATAGGTGCCCAGTCTCAGGATCGCGAGCTCCACTTTGGGCAGGCGGTTCGTGGACCACCCCTCCAGCTTCTCTCCCAGGGCTTTGTCGATCTCTGGGAGCCTTTCGACGATCGCCGAGCATTTGGCCGTGATGAACGCTTTGTCCTTATCACTGACCGTCATGTCTCCGCTGTCAAAAAAGTACCGGATCTGGTCTTCCATACCTTCCCTGCCGCTAAACTCTGTTCTGAAAAGCAGTTTAAAGATCTGCTCTCTCAAACTCTTTCTGTTCATATCTTTATGTTTCTACCTTTATTCGTTTGATGTGATGCCTGCGACCCGGATATTGACGTCCTTCACTTCCAGGCCGGTCATGTTCTCGATCGCAGCCCGGACTCTGTTCTGGACCTTGCTGCAGGTCTCCGGAATGCTGTACCCATATACGAGATCCAGTGCCATATCCACCTTGACGCCTTCCTTTTTCACATCAGCCTTCACTGCTTTGCCGAGTCTGCGCATGCCGCCTTTGCTGACAGCCTCCATGTCCAGACCGCCCGAAACACATGCGACGCCTTCCACCTCCAGCGCGGCAAAAGCGGCGATCAGAGCCACCACGTCGTCAGCGATCTTCACTGTGCCGACATCGGATGCGTCTGTATATCTTTCAACCGTATTTTTTTCCTGTGCCATAACAGCCTCCCGTTCATCTATCTGAATATATCGGTGTATATTTAAATATACACCGATATATTTTATCAGATTCCGTCATATTTGCATAGTCAGCCCCTCGAAAATTCGGCCAGTTCCAGACCTTCGTTTCGGTCCAGCACCATCTGCACCGACCAGGGATTGATAAAGAGAAGGAGCGGGTTGCCCTTCAGGTCCTCGATCCTCTTCATGTCCGTCGTGCCTGTGATGTGCATGATGTCGGTGTTGCATTTGGTGATCCACCTTATATGCTCATACGGCAGCTGCTCCAGTAAGATATCCACGTTATACTCGCTCTTCAATCTGAACTGAAGAACGTCGAACTGCAGCATGCCGACGACGCCGCAGATAATCTCTTCCATTCCCGTGTGCAGCTCCCTGAAGATCTGGATCGCGCCTTCCTGTGCGATCTGTGTGATCCCCTTGACAAACTGGTCACGCTTCATAGTATCCACCTGCCGGACTCTGGCGAAGTGCTCAGGCGCGAAAGTCGGAATGCCCTCATAGCGGAAATTCGCCTTCGGGGTGCAGAACGTATCTCCGATGGAATAGAGCCCCGGGTCAAAAATGCCGATGATATCGCCCGCATATGCCTCCGAGAGGATCTTGCGGTCACTGGCCATCAGCTGCTGAGGCTGAGAGAGCCTCTGGATCCTGCCGCTCTGTACATGTTTGACATCCATACCGATATCATATCTGCCGGAACAGATCCGGATAAAGGCCACTCTGTCTCTGTGCGCCTTATTCATATTGGCCTGGATCTTGAAGACAAAGGCGGAGAAGTTGTCTTCCACGGGATCCACCGGCCCCTGGTCTGTCATTCTCGCAGACGGGGCAGGCGCCATTTCCAGGAAATGCCGAAGGAAAATCTCCACGCCGAAGTTGTTGAGCGCGGAACCGAAAAAGACCGGTGTCAGCATTCCGGCACGCACCGCTTCAATATCAAATGAAGCGCTCGCTCCGTCCAAGAGGTCCACTTCATCCCGCAGCTGTTCCGATGCGTCCTCGCCGAGTTCTTCCAGGATCCTGTCCTCGTCGCTGAGCGAGATTCTGGTCTCAGTCCCCTCTTTGGTCCCCTTTTGGGTATCCGCGTATGTGATGACCTCTCCGTTCTCCCTGTCATAGACGCCTTTGAAGGCCTTGCCCGAGCCGATCGGCCAATTCATGGGACAGGTATCGATCCCCAGGTTCTTCTCTATATCGTCCAAAAGATCAAATGTGTCCAGGGCGTCCCTGTCCATCTTGTTGATAAAAGTGAAAATGGGGATGTGCCGCATTGTGCAGACTTTGAACAGTTTCTTCGTCTGCGGCTCAACGCCCTTGGCGCCGTCAATAACCATGACCGCCGAGTCCGCCGCCATCAGTGTCCGGTACGTATCTTCCGAGAAATCCTGGTGGCCGGGCGTGTCCAAAATATTGATGCAGCATCCGTCATATTCAAACTGCAGGACGGAACTCGTCACCGAGATACCTCTCTGCTTCTCTATCTCCATCCAGTCTGAGACGGCGTGCCTTGCCGTCGCCTTTCCCTTGACACTTCCCGCCAGATTGATCGCGCCGCCGTACAGAAGAAATTTCTCGGTAAGTGTGGTCTTGCCGGCATCGGGATGGGATATAATGGCAAACGTTCTTCTTCTTGCGATCTCCTGCGCTGTTGTTGGCATAATCGTTCTTCTCCTGATCTTTGCGATGTATAAAGGAACCCGGCAGAGCCAGCGCATTCTGATGAATGCCCTGGCCCGCCGGGTTTACGTGATGTTCGATCACTTATTCTTTTTCTGCTTGTTGACGTCCTTCATGGAGAAACTCATTCTTCCCATTCTGTCCTTTCCAAGGCAGACAACCGTGACCTTATCGCCAAGTGTCAGAACATCTTCCACATGGTCGATGCGGCGGTTCGCGATCTTGGAGATATGGACCATGCCTTCCTTGCCGGGTGCAAACTCGATGAAGGCACCGAATTCCTTGATGCTGACGACAACGCCGTCGAGGATCTGGCCCTCTTCAAATTCGGAAACGATCGTATTGATATACTTCTTGGCCATTTCCATGCCCTTGGCGTCATTGCCGCAGATGGAAACGCTGCCGTCATCCTCGATGTCGATCTGAACGCCGGTGCGCTTGATGATCTCATTGATGGTCTTGCCGCGCTGGCCGACCACGTCGCCGATCTTCTCGGGATCGATCTGCAGGAAGTCGATCTTGGGCGCATACTTGTTGACTGTCTCACGGGGCTCGGCGATGGCGTCCTTCATAACGCCGTTCATGATGAACTCGCGGGCGTCTTTGCATCTCGCAATGGCGCCTTCCACAATGGGTCTTGTCAGGCCGTGGATCTTGATATCCATCTGGATCGCCGTGATGCCCTTGTGTGTGCCCGTCACCTTGAAGTCCATGTCGCCGAAGAAGTCCTCAAGGCCCTGGATGTCGGTGAGCAGCACGAAGTCGTCGTCTGTATCTCCGGTCACAAGACCGCAGCTGATGCCGGCCACCTGGGACTTGATCGGGACGCCTGCAGCCATCAGTGCCATACAGGATGCGCATGTGGAAGCCATGGAGGTGGATCCGTTGGATTCAAAAGTCTCAGACACCGCACGGATGGAGTAAGGGAATTCCTCGATGGAAGGAAGCACAGGGATCAGCGCTCTCTCGGCAAGCGCGCCGTGGCCGATCTCTCTTCTGCCCGGTCCTCTGGATACTCTCGTCTCGCCGACAGAATAAGCCGGGAAATTGTACTGGTGCACATATCTCTTCTCTGTGATATTGGGGTCCAGGCCCTCCACTCTCTGTGCCTCGGAGAGAGGAGCGAGCGTGACTACATCGCAGATCTGAGTCTGTCCGCGCGTGAACATGGCAGAGCCGTGTACGCGGGGGATCAGGTCGACCTCTGCTGCGAGAGGACGGATCTGGTCGAGCGCTCTTCCGTCGGGGCGCTTGTGATCCTTGAGGATCATCTTGCGGACAGTCTTCTTCTCATACTGGTAAACTGCTTCGTCCAGGATGGCGAGCCACTCCTCCTTATCGGCAAAGGCCTCTTTGAGCTTCTCTTTGCAGACTTCCACATTGCCTTCTCTGACCTGCTTGTCGTCTGTAAAGACAGCCACTTCCATCTCTGCGGGCGTTACGATCTCGCGGATCGCAGCGAACATCTCCTCGGGGATCGCGCAGCTCTCATACTCTCTCTTGGCCTTGCCGCACTCCTCACGGATCTGGTTGATCCATGCGATGATCTTTTTGTTCTGCTCATCCGCCATATAGATATAGCGGATCATATCCTCTTCCGGAACTTCATTGGCGCCCGCCTCGATCATGATGACCTTATCCGCAGTGGAAGCGACCGTAAGTCTGAGATCGCCTGTATCCCACTGGATCTGGCTGGGGTTGATGATCACTTCGCCGTCCACAAGGCCGACCTGTGTAGCGGCGCAGGGGCCGTCAAAGGGAATATCGGAAATCGTCGTGGCGATGGAAGCGCCGAGCATTGCGACCATCTCCGGTCTGCATTCGGGATCAACGCTCATGACCATGCACTCCAGGGTCACGTCGTTTCTCATATCTTTGGGGAACAGGGGACGCATAGGTCTGTCGATGACTCTGCTGGTCAAAATAGCGTTCTCGCTGGGCTTGCCCTCTCTCTTGTTGAATCCGCCGGGCATTTTACCTACAGCATAATACTTCTCACTGTATTCAACGCTGAGCGGGAAGAAATCGATTCCGTCCCTGGGTGCAGCAGATGCTGTCGCCGTGCACAGCAGTGTCGTGTCGCCGTAATGAATAAACGCGCATCCGCCTGCCTGTTTACCTACTCTGCCGATATCAACGCTCAGTGTCCTGCCGGCAAGGTCCATTGAATAAGTCTTGTACATTACTCTCTCCTTTTTCTTCTTTCTTCGTCTTCTTCTCTTCTCGATCCCGCTTCAGTGCGGGGCCCTTGCGTCTTCTTCTCCCGTCATATTTCTATGACGAGAAAGAGACGGTATAAACCGGCTTCCGGTCCAGACCGTCTCTCAAATCCCTATGAATTACTTTCTGATTCCGAGTCTCTTGATCAGGGAACGATAGCCTTCCAGATCCGTTCTCTTGAGGTAGTCAAGAAGGGCTCTGCGCTTACCGACCATCTTCTGAAGGCCTCTTGCGCTGTGGTGATCCTTCTTGTTCGCCTTCATGTGCTCAGTCAGTTCCTTGATCCTTGCTGTCAGGATCGCGATCTGAACTTCCGGTGAACCGGTATCGCCTTCAAATCTTGCGTACTCATTGATAACGGCTGTTTTCTTTTCTTTGGTAATCATAGCTTTCTCCTTTTCTTTTTATCCGCCGTACACCGGGGCCGCGCCGGAGCAGCTTCGACCTAAGTGTCGGTAGTCGTCAAACAGATGGTATTTTACCATATTCTGTCCGTTATGTAAACATGATTTTTCTCTGTTTTGCCCCTTTGTTTATCAAACAAGCCCGTGGTAGATCTCGCCTGCCCTGATATCCTCCTGCATGGTCCTTTGGAGCTCTTTGATATCTGCGAACCGCTTTTCCGGTCTGCGGAAAGTGAGAAGCTTCACGTCCGCGTATTCTCCGTAGAGGTCTCCGGAAAAATGGTAGAGATATGTCTCAACCGTCGTCCGATGCTCATCCGTGACCGTCGGCTTGATGCCGATATTGGTCATACCTTTGAATACCCGGCCGTCAGCCTTCACCTCCGAGTAATAGACGCCGAAAGGCGGGAGCAGCTTATCTGCCGGCGGGATCTGATTGAGCGTGGGGATCCCGATCCTTCTTCCGAGCGCCCTTCCGTGGACGATCTTTCCCGTGATCCTGTAGGGTTCCCCGAGGCAGGCCGCCGCCTCCTCCATCTCCCCTTTCTCCACGAGTTCCCGGATCAGTGTCGAGCTGATGATCTTTCTGTTTCTCTCTATTTTGTCGATCTTGCGCGCCTCGAAGCCGAGATGCCTTGCCAGAGAGGACATGAGTTCAAAGTTGCCCTTTCCCATCGCGCCAAAAGACAGATCCGTCCCGGCGGCCACAAAGGCGGCGTTCATTCTCCCCCGCAGGATATCGATCACAAAATTCTCCGGAGATATGGCTGCTGTCTCTTTATTAAAAGGAAATTCCACAAGAATGTCGATCCCGATCTCTTCAAAGAGCTGTCTCTTTTCGCTGTTCGTTGAGAGTTCCCTCGACGGATTCATTCCAAAAAATATTTCCGGCGACGGGTCAAATGTGAAGACAGCCGCTTTAAGACCATCCTCTTTCTGCGCGATGATCTCGTTCAAAAGCTTTCTGTGTCCCTGATGGAGCCCGTCGAATTTGCCGATCGCCACTGCCGTGGGTTCCTCGATCCTGAACTGTGTTGTACCGCTGATTATCTGCATGTCGATCCTTTCCGGGTTTATTTAAGACAGGAACATTTTTACACTTTTCATCTCATCAGAAGATCCGTCATATCTGTACAGTGCGTAGAACTTGTCGTTCCGGTCATACATTCTCACGTATCCGTCCTGCGTCCCAGGCGCAAGATCCGTCATCTTTCTCCTGACTGTATTTCCATTTAGAAGATAGCGCATTCCCGCCTCTTCCACATGGACGCGCGGCGCCTCTTCAAAAAAGTCATCCACAGGAAGGATATACCCCCTGATCTTTTCGGGGTCATCGGACTTCATGATGGCTTCCGCCTCATCCAGTGTGATCGCCTCGCTTAAAGTAAAACGCCCGACCCTTGTCCTGAGGAGATGCTCCATTGCCGCTCCCGTGCCGAGTTTTTCGCCAATGTCGCTGCACAGTGTACGGATATAGGTCCCCTTGGAGCACCGGACGCGGAAAGTAACAAGCGGAAGTTCGATCTTTTGGATCTCCATCTCGTAGATCGTGATCTCCCTTGCTGCCCGCTCTACTGTCTTTCCCTGTCTGGCCAGCTGATAGAGGCGCTTGCCGTTCACTTTGACAGCGGAATACATAGGAGGGATCTGACTGATCTTCCCTGTAAAAGCTGCCATCACTTCCCGTATTTTCTCCTCGGGCGCCAGTCTCACGACCTCTTCTGCGGGGATGCACCCTTTGATCTCGCCGCTCATGTCCTGCGTGTCCGTCTGCACGCCCAGACGCATCACAGCTGTATACTCCTTGTCCCGATCCGCGATCAGTTCGCAGAGTTTTGTTCCGTTACCCAAACATACAGGAAGCACTCCCTCCGCATCCGGATCGAGCGTTCCTGTATGCCCTATCTTTTTCATATGAAGGATGCCGCGCAAGCGAGCTACCACATCGCTGGACGTATATCCCGCTTCTTTATAGATTGTCATCATTCCATGAAACATGGAGATCTTATCCTTTCATCGCAGCCTGCCGGGAACCTGCATGGAGCTGCTTTTCAATGTCCGCTTTGATCAGAGCGATCGCCTGCGATATCCCGGTCCGGATCGTCGCGCCGGCAGCGCGGATATGCCCTCCGCCGCCAAGGATCGACGCCGTGCGGGATACATCCACGATCTCCCTGCTCCGGAAGCTGACGCGCCAGAAGCCGTCCTCGTCCTCGTGGATATAAGCGGCGCAGTCCACGCCTTCCGTCAGCAGCATCTGCTCGGGTATCCCATCCAGGTCCTTCCGTCTTGCGCCCAGTGAGGCGAGCTCTTTTCTGTCCATCATGCAGAACTGGAACTTTCCGCCCATGATCAGTTCCGCTTTGACCAGTGCCGTGCCGAGTGCTCTCATGTTGACCACCGTTCTCTCAAAGAACACTTCCCGGATGATGGCGCTGGCATCAAATCCGAAGGTCATCAGATGACCCGCTGCCGCCATCGTGGATTCGCCTGTATTGGAATACTGGAATACACCGGTATCCGTCACGATCCCCACATACAGCGCCCGGGCGATCTGCGCGTTCAGCCGGTCACGGCCAATGACATTGTAGACCAGTTCCGAGGCGCTGGATGCATTGCCGTCTATATAGTTGAACTCCCCGCCTCCGCGGTTTGTTCTGTGGTGATCGATATTGATCCTGATCTTTGCCTGATCAAACAGTTCACAGGCTTTTCCGGTCCTCCCGGGATCGCTGTCAAGAACGATGAATGCGTCATATTTCTCACAGGGATCCGGGATCTCATGCAGGATCGTATCGCTGCCCGGTATATTGCGTTCCAAAGACGCCGCGAAGGTTTCCAGATAGATATCCACCTTCGCCTCAGGCCTCATTTTCCGAAGAAAGAGTGCCATGCCGCAGCATGCGCCCACGCAGTCCCCGTCAGGGTTCTCATGGCCGCTGATTCCTATTCTGCTGCAGTCTTTTAACAAATCAAGTATATTCATGATCGATCGCTCATTCTTCGTCCGGTTCAATATCTGTATCTTCGCCTCTGGCCAGCTCCGCTCTGCGGTCCGCTGCAGTGACTTCATCAATGCGGTGAGACATCGCCACGCCGTAGGCGATGGAATCGTCCAAAATGAAGGCCAGCTCGGGCGTGTTCCTGAGATTGACCGTTCTGGCAAGCTCCCCGCGGATAAAGCGGGCTGCGCTTTTCAGTCCTTCCATCGTTCTGGCGCCTTCCTCCGCATCGCCATATACACTGATATATACTTTGCAGGTCTTCAGGTCCGGAGCCACCTCCGTCCCCGTGACGCTGGTCAGCGGGCTGATCCGCGGATCTTTGACTTCGCGCACGATGCGGGCGAGCGCTCTTTGCACTTCATCATTGATCCGGCGGTTCTTTACGCTGTTTTTTCTCATGTTCTGGGTACCTCAACCAAATCGTAGGCTTCCACGATATCGCCTACCTGCATCTTGTCAAATCCGGTGAATACGAGTCCGCATTCAAAACCGGCTTTCACTTCTTTGACGTCATCCTTGAATCTCTTGAGGGATGCCAGATCTCCTTCGTAGATCTGCTCTCCGTCTCTGCTGATCCTGCACTTGCATCCTCTGCGGATCACGCCGTCGAGCACATAGGAACCGGCGATGTTGCCGACTGCAGAAGCCTTGAACAGCATTCTGACTTCCACATGTCCGATGACGCGCTCCTCGTAGACAGGTGCCAGCATGCCCTTGAGTGCAGCTTCAACGGCGTCGATCGCCTGATAGATGACCTTATAGAGACGAATGTCCACGCCCTCATGCTCAGCCATCGCTTTGGCGACAGGATCAGGACGTACGCCAAATCCGATGATCACGGCGTTGGAAGCGGAAGCAAGGGTCACATCCGACTCGTTGATGGCGCCTACGCCGCCGTGAATGACCTTGACCACAACTTCGTCGTTGGAGAGCTTGAGAAGGCTCTGCTTGAGCGCTTCCACGGAGCCCTGGACGTCCGCCTTGATGATCAGGTTGAATTCCTTGAGCGTGCCTTCCTTCATCTGGTTGAACAGGTCATCCAGATTCATGCGCATCTTGGTATCCTCGATCAGCTCTTCCTTATGCTGGTTCTTGTAGGTCTCCGCATAAGACTTGGCCGCATCATTTGTCTCGTGGGCGATAATGACTTCGCCTGCGCTGGGAACATCGGAGAGTCCCAGGATCTCCACAGGCTGCGAAGGCTTTGCTTCTTTGAGTCTTCTGCCCTTATCATCGATCATGGCGCGAACCTTGCCGGAGCTGGCTCCCGCGGAAATAAAGTCGCCGATATGAAGCGTGCCCTTCTGGACCAGAACGTTGGCCACAGGGCCTCTTCCCTTGTCCAGTTTAGCCTCCAGCACAAGACCTCTGGCCTTTCTGTTGGGGTTGGCTTTCAGTTCCATGATATCCGCTGTCAGAAGGATCGTCTCCAGAAGGTCTTCGATCCCCTCGCCGGTCTTTGCAGAGACAGGCACGAATTCGGTCGATCCGCCCCAGTCGGTGGGGACCAGCTCATACTCGGTCATCTCCTGTTTGACGCGGTCGACGTTTGCGCCGGGTTTATCGATCTTGTTCACTGCGACGATGATCTCGACCCCCGCCGCTTTTGCGTGATTGATCGCCTCAACCGTCTGCGGCATGACACCGTCGTCCGCTGCAACGACCAGAACTGCGATATCTGTGGAATTGGCGCCGCGCATACGCATGGCCGTGAAGGCCTCATGTCCGGGCGTATCCAGGAATGTGATGCTGCGTCCGTTCAGCGTGATCGTATAAGCGCCGATCGCCTGCGTGATGCCGCCGGCCTCTCCTCTGGTGACATTGGTCTTGCGGATCGCATCCAAAAGGGAAGTCTTACCGTGGTCAACGTGTCCCATGACGCAGATGACCGGAGGTCTGGACTCAAGCGTCTCTTCGGAGTCTTCTTCCTCGCGCAGGAGCTCTTCAATGACGTCGACCTTCTGCTCCTTCTCACAGAGAATGTCGTAGTCGAGCGCGATCTTCTCGGCTTCATCATAATCCACTTCGCTGTTCGGTGTCATGACCTGTCCTGCCAGGAAGAGCTTTTTGATGATCTCAGAGGGATTCATGTGCATAGCTTCCGCGAGTTCTCTGATCGTGAGCTTCTCGGGGATCGTGATGGTCTTGATCTGCTCTTCGACTGCCGTCTCCACCTTCTTCTCGGGGCGGATGAATCTGCCCGCCTTATTGGTGTTCTTTCTGCGGCTGTCCTCTTCGTTGTAGATCAGATCCTTCTTGGAGCGTTTGTCGCGCTCCTGATTCATCTTCCGCTTATTATCATCTCTGCGCTTATCGTTATCTCTGTTGAAAGTCTGCGCTTCGCCGGCTCTGCCTGTCGATCTGCGGCGTCCGTCAGCCTGACCGGGTCTGCCGTTCTGGCCGCCCGCTCCGGGTCTTGCGCCCTGCCGTGCTCCGGACTGGGCGCCTGTGTGCATGCCCTGGCCCGGTCTTGCACCGCGTCCGGCAAAACTGCCCTGATCACCGCTTCGGCTGTCTCTGCGGAATCCGCTTCCGTCAGAAGTACGGCCCTGGCGGTAACCGCCCTGGTCTGAGCTTCG
>CACXGR010000097.1 GCA_902767235.1 uncultured Lachnospiraceae bacterium
AGACAACGGATATGCTGGCATAGCACAGTCGGTAGTGCGTCGCATTGGTAGTGCGGAGGTCACGAGTTCGATTCTCGTTGCCAGCTCTGTAAACCCGAAAGCGTTATCATCAAGCGCTTTCGGGTTTTTGAATATCAGCAGGAGCGGTTCGGCTGCGGAGTTTGATCACTTCCGCGGCGCGGTTTCGTGGAGGATCATATGGCTTCTGAAAAAGAATATCTCACAGTTGGAAATGTGGGAAAAGGAGAGTATTCTGAAAAAAAGTCCCGGTTTTTGGGCGAGATCCATCCTGTGCGCGATGAACAGGAGGCGGTGGCGATCGTGGCGCAGATCCGGAAAAAGTATTATGACGCAAGGCACCACTGCTACGCCTGGATCTTGGGCGACGATGGCAGCGGGCAGAAAGCGTCCGACGACGGAGAGCCTTCCGGAACGGCCGGCATTCCCATGCTGAAGGTGCTGAGCGGCGCGGGGATCAGAAATGCCATGGTCGTGGTGACACGGTATTTTGGCGGAACACTGCTGGGGACCGGCGGTCTGGTGCGCGCCTACACGAATGCGGCGCAGGCGGCGCTTGCGGACGCTGAGATCGTTCGGATGTGCAGATGCCGGGAGATCGGCATTGATACGGAATACAGCCTGCTGGACAGAGTGCTCTATTTTCTCAGACAGGAGAAGATCGCGCCCTATGATCAGACTTATACAGACCGGGTCTCCCTCAAGATCAGGGTCGAGACCGCCAGAGCAGATGAGATCGTGGACAAACTCGTCGCGCTGTCCGGCGGGACGGTGAGCATAAATGAACTCGGGGAAGGATTCTTTCCGCTGAGTATCGACGGGACGGACTGATGTACTGACTACGGAGTGAAGGAGGTTAGATATGGAAGATAACAGAATGGAATACGGAGATCATCTCAGAGAACTCCTCGAACAGAAGCAGTATACTAAACTCCGGCAGGAAGTAGAAGACATGAACGTGGCCGATGTGGCGGCCGCAATGGATGAAATGGAAGATGAAGAGACGCTGCGGATCTTCAGGATCCTGCCCAAGAGCATCGCGGCGGATGTCTTTGCCAACCTGGAACTGGAGGCGCAGCAGTATATCATCCAGTCGCTGTCCGATAAAGAGGCTTCCAGCATCATCGATAACCTGATGGCAGACGATGCTACGGACCTTCTGGAGGAGATGCCGGCCAATGTCGTCAAGAAGATCCTCAAGAACGCCAAACCGGAGACGCGCAAGGATATTAATCACCTTCTCCGCTATCCGGAGGACTCGGCCGGCAGTATCATGACCGTCGAGTATGTGGACCTCAAAGAGAGCATGACCGTCAGCGACGCTGTCGACAGGATCCGAAAGATCGGACTGGATTCCGAGACGGTCAACATCTGTTATGTCGTGGATGCGCAAAGGGTGCTGCTGGGAACAGTGGCGCTGCGGTATCTGGTCATCATGGATCCCGATGCGGTCATCGGAGAAGTCATGAACGAAAATGTCATCAGCATCGGCACGCTTACCGACCAGGAGGAAGCGGCGCGTATCTTCCAGAAATATGACTTCACGGCCATGCCCGTGGTAGATAATGAGAACCGTATGGTCGGCATCATCACCATCGATGACGTTGTCGATATCATCCAGGAAGAGGCCACCGAGGATATCGAAAAGATGGCAGCTATCATTCCCTCGGACAAGAGCTACTTCAGGACCGGCATTCTGGATACATATAAGAACCGCATGCCCTGGCTGCTTCTCCTCATGATCTCGGCTACTTTCACCGGCGCCATCATCACCAACTACGAGAATGCGCTCGCCTCCTATGTGATCCTGACAGCTTATATCCCTATGCTGATGGATACCGGCGGAAACGCAGGCTCTCAGGCCAGTGTTTCCATCATCCGCGGAATCTCCTTAAGAGAGATCGAATTCGAGGACGCGCTCAGAGCCCTCTGGAAAGAGATCCGGGTCGCCGCGCTCTGCGGCGTCACACTTTCGGTGTGCAATTTCCTAAAGCTCATGCTGTTTGACCGCGTCGGTCTGCAGATCGCCCTGATCGTCTGCTCCACGCTGATCCTGGTAGTCCTTTTTGCAAAGGCCATCGGCTGCTTTTTGCCGCTTCTCGCCCACAGGCTGGGCTTCGATCCGGCAGTCATGGCCAGTCCGCTGATCACCACGATCGTCGATGCGATCTCACTGACGGTATACTTTATGATCGCGACCAATGTGCTGCATCTGAAGGTGTAGCCGGGAAAGCGTACAATATTTTGACAGTATAAGAGGCCGCAGCCCTGAGTGATCGCTCGGGACTGCAGCCTCTCTCTTATTGTGCACCGGTCGGCGCAGGTATTCATATATATGTAATGATCTACTGCATCTCGGCCGCGCTCTTGGCAGCGGCACTGATGTTGGCTCGCTTGCGCAGGCGGGGATCAAGGATCTTCTTGCGCAGGCGCAGGTGGTGCGGCGTGACCTCGAGGAGTTCATCCGTATCCACATATTCGATAGCCTGCTCCAGGCTCATGATCCTGGGCGGAACGAGGCGGAGCGCCTCGTCGGCGCTGGAGGAGCGGGTGTTGGTCAGGTGTTTGGTCTTGCAGACGTTGACGTCGATGTCGACGGACTTGCCGCTCTGTCCGACGATCATGCCGGCATACACTTCTTCGCCTGCACCGATGAAGAGCTGACCGCGCTCCTGGGCATTGAAGAGGCCGTAGGCTACCGCCGTGCCTGCCTCAAAGGCGATCAGAGATCCCTGTTTGCGGTAGGTGATGTCACCTTTGTAAGGCGCATAGCAGTCGAAGATCGTGTTCATGATGCCGTTTCCCTTGGTATCGGTGAGAAAATCGCCTCTGTAGCCGATCAATCCGCGGGAAGGGATAGAGAACTCGAGACGGGTGTATCCGCCGTTGATGATGCCCATATTCAGCAGCTCGCCCTTGCGCTCGCTGAGCTTTTGGATGACGTTTCCGGAGAATTCTTCCGGCACATCCACAAAGCAGGTCTCCATGGGCTCCAGGAGCTTGCCGTGCTGGTCCCTCTTGTAGATCACCTCCGCCTTGCTGACCGCAAATTCGTAGCCTTCTCTGCGCATGGTCTCGATCAGTACGGAGAGATGCAGTTCTCCGCGGCCGGAGACCTTGAAGGATTCGGTGGTGTCCGTGTCCTCCACGCGGAGGGATACGTCCGTGTTGAGCTCTCTGTAGAGCCTGTCGCGGATATGCCTGCTGGTGACGTACTTGCCGTCGCGGCCCGCCAGAGGGGAGTCGTTGACGCTGAAGGTCATGGAGATCGTGGGCTCGGAGATCTTCTGGAAGGGGATCGCATTGGGGGCGTCGGGGGAGCAGATCGTATCTCCGATGTGAAGGTCGGAGATGCCGGATACGGCTACGATGGATCCGATCCTTGCTTCATTGACTTCGACGCGTCTGAGGCCTTCGAATTCATAGAGCTTGCTGATTTTGACCTTTCTCATCATATCAGGATTGTGATGGTTTACGATCACACATTCCTGATTGACTTTGATGGTCCCGTTGTCGACTTTGCCCACACCGATCCGGCCGACGTATTCGTTGTAGTCGATCGTGCTGATCAGCATCTGCGTCCCCGCGTCCGGATCGCCGGTGGGAGCGGGGATATAATCGATGATGGTCTCGAAGAGCGGCTTCATGCTGGCGCCGACACTTCCCAGATCGAGGGTCGCGATACCGGACTTGGCAGATGCGAATACGAAAGGACAGTCGATCTGTTCGTCGCTGGCGCCCAGATCCATCAGAAGCTCGAGGACCTCATCGATGACCTGAGTGGGGCGGGCGCCCGGCCGGTCGATCTTGTTGATGCACACGATCACGGGCAGATCGAGGGCCATGGCCTTGCTGAGGACGAATCTTGTCTGGGGCATGGGGCCCTCAAAGGCGTCGACGACGAGGATGACGCCGTTCACCATCTTGAGGACACGCTCCACTTCGCCGCCGAAATCGGCATGGCCGGGGGTGTCGATGATATTGATCTTGACGCCTTTGTAATAGACAGCTGTGTTCTTGCTCAGGATCGTGATCCCGCGCTCTCTCTCGATATCGCCGGAATCCATCACGCGCTCCTGCACTTCCTGATTGTCGCGGAAAACACCGCTCTGTTTGAGCAGGCCGTCGACCAGGGTCGTCTTGCCGTGATCGACGTGGGCGATGATCGCTACATTTCTGACATCTTCTCTTGTCTGGATCATTTTTCTCCTTCTTTTCTTATACGTATCGTCTCTGCCGCTGCAAATGCGGCTGATTTTTATCATAAAACGCAAACAGTATAGCATCGGATACCGTCACTTGTAAATGGGAGATATCTAATGTAAAATGGTTAAAGGCATTATTCATATTGGAGGAAGACATATGAGCAGAATCATTTTAAAGCTGAGCGGAGAGGCACTGGCTGGTCCCAAGAGCATGGGATTTGATGAGAATACGGTCAGGGGCGTGGCTGTGCAGGTCCGTCAATTGGTGGAAGCCGGATATCAGATCGGCGTCGTCACCGGCGGCGGCAACTTCTGGAGAGGCCGCACGGGAAATGAGATCGCCCGGGTCAAGGCGGACCAGATCGGCATGCTGGCGACGGTCATGAACTGCATCTATGTATCGGAAATATTCAGGACAGAAGGCATGAAGACGGCCGTTATGACGCCCTTTGCCGTCGGTGCATTTACGGAGCTGTTCTCCAAGGACAAGGCCGATCAGTATTTTGAATCCGGAACGGTCGTGTTCTATGCCGGCGGGACCGGACATCCGTACTTCTCGACGGATACGGGCATCCTGCTCAGAGCGATCGAATCAGAGGCGGATATGATCCTGCTGGCCAAGAATGTGGACGGCATTTATGACAGTGATCCCGCCAAGAACCCCGATGCCAGAAGATTTGACACGATCTCCATCGACGAGGTGATCGCCAGAGGCCTGCAGGCGGTGGATATGACGGCGTCGATCCTGGCCAAGGAGAACCACATGCCGATGCGCGTGTTCGCACTGCAGGAAGAGAACAGCATCGTCAAGGCAGCTTCCGGTGTGTTTAACGGGACGACGATCACGGTCTGACCGTCAGGAAACTTGATCATTACCGGACGAGGCGCCGGAAAACTTTATAACAGGGAGGTTATTATGAGCAGCGAAAGAGTCAAACCTTACGAAGAAAGAATGGAGAAGACAATATCCTATCTGCAGACAGACCTGCAGGCCGTGCGCGCCGGCCGCGCGAATCCGCATGTGCTTGACAAGATCCGTGTCGATTATTACGGATCCCCCACGCCGATCCAGCAGGTGGCCAACGTATCGGTCCCCGAGGCAAGGATCATTCAGATCGCTCCCTGGGAGAAGAAGATGATCAAGGAGATCAGCCGTGCGATCAATGCTTCCGACATCGGGATCAACCCCACAAACGACGGCAGCACGATCCGCCTCGTCTTCCCGGAACTGACCGGTGAGCGCAGAAAGCAGCTTTCCAAAGATGTCAAGAAGATGGGCGAGGAGTCCAAGGTCGCGCTTCGCAACATCAGAAGAGACGGCAACGACGCATTCAAGAAGCTCAAAAAGACCGAGGATGTTTCCGAGGACGTGATCAGCGAGCTCCAGGATGAACTTCAGAAGATCACAGAGAAGAATATCAAGAAGATCGACAAGATGATCGAAGATAAGAACAAAGAGATCACCACACTGTGATCGGAGCAGACAGATAAGAACAACAGAGGTTTGGATTTGAATAAGGAACAGAAAATACCCGTTCATGTGGCGATCATCATGGATGGCAACGGCAGATGGGCCAAAAAACGCGCGCTCCCGAGGACGGCGGGGCACGCCCAGGGGGCCAGGACAGTGGAACAGATCCTGGAAGATGCAGATCACATGGGGATCCGTTATCTCACGGTCTATGCGTTCTCAACGGAGAACTGGAGCAGGCCGGACAGTGAAGTGAAAGCGCTCATGAATCTTCTGAGGACCTACATGAAGACGAGTCTGCAGAAGTGCGCCAGAAATAATGTCAGGATCAGGGTGATCGGCGATAAGTCCAAGCTGGACAAGGATCTTCAGATCGCGATCGCAGACCTTGAGCGCGATACCGCTTCCAACACCGGCATCGGATTTCAGATCGCCATCAATTACGGAGCCAGGGATGAGCTCGCCAGATCTGTGCGCAGCATTGCACAGAAGATCCGAAGCGGAGAGCTGGATCCGGAGGCAGTTACGGAGGAGATGATATCGGATACCCTCGACACAGCCGGGATCCCCGATCCGGATCTCCTGATCCGGACAGGGGGAGAACAGCGCATCTCCAATTTCCTGCTCTGGCAGACAGCTTATTCGGAACTCTATTTCTGCGATGTGGCATGGCCCGACTTTAACAGGAAAGAGCTGGAGAAGGCTGTGGATGCTTATAATCACAGGGAGCGCCGCTACGGAGGACTGATGCAATGAGAGAGAGGATTATCAGCGGCGTTGTGATCGCGGCGATGATCGTCGGATTCGGACTTGCGGGCGGTTATCCCCTTTGGGTCCTCATCATGGTCTGTTCGATGATCGGATATCAGGAACTGCTCAGAGCAGCGGGCGTCCTTGCAAAAGAGGAAAAGTACAATGCGGTCAGCGCCGTGGGGCTTGTGATGTCAGCCGTCCTGTATGCGGGCTTCATGTTCCTGCAGGCACGGAGCGGCAGTGATCCCGGGCGGCTGGCGATGACTTCGGATTTCTGGGCGATCACGGTCGTCGTACTGGCTTTTCTCTTGATGATGACCGTATATGTACTGACCTTTCCCAAATTCCGGTCGGAACAGGTGATGGCGGGATTTTTCAGCTTCGTCTACGCGCCGCTTTTGATGTCCTACATCGCAAGGGCGAGGGCACTGCCTTACGGCATATTCATGTACGCGCTGATCTTCATATGCAGTTCCGTCTGCGACACATGCGCACTGGCGGCCGGAATGATGTTCGGAAAACACAAAATGGCCCCGGTCCTGAGTCCCAAAAAGACGATAGAGGGAGCTGTGGGAGGCGTGGCAGGCTCAGCGCTCTGCTCCTTCATCCTGGGAATTGCGGCCCAGTACGCGGATCCCGGCGCTGATTTCAGGATCCGGTTCCTGATCATCGGCATCTGCGGCGCGCTGGTCAGCATGATCGGCGACCTGGCTGCATCCGCCATCAAGAGAAACCACGAGATAAAGGATTACGGAAAACTGATCCCCGGACACGGCGGGATCATGGACCGTTTTGACAGTATTATTTTTACGGCTCCGCTGATCTATATTTTGGGTGTATTACTTCTCGGGACCGTGACATTGTAAAGAAATTGCGGAAGGGGCGGGCACATGTTCGCCTTTTCTTGATTTATGTGATCGGCCGGCACCCGGATGCATTGCATCTGAGACGAAAGAGTGCGGCAGAAGACGATCTGTATACGGTAGGAGTTGACAGTTTTGAGCGGCAATTGGATTATCAGTATCATATTATTTGCACTTATTCTCGGAGTGATCGTGATCTCGCATGAATTCGGTCATTTTTCGATCGCGCGCAGGAACGGGATCCGAGTCAATGAGTTCGACATCGGTTTCGGCCCCACGCTCCTGAAAAAAAGGGTTGGTGAGACAGACTTCTGCATCAAGATCCTTCCGCTGGGCGGTGCCTGCATTTTTGAGGGGATGGACGCGGCGGACGAAGAGGAGAAAGGGGAACTCTCACCGGACGCCTTTCCCAACGCGCCGGTCGGCGCCAGGATCGCGACTGTATTGGCCGGTCCCATTGCCAATTTTATCCTGGGCTATATTTTCGCACTGATCATCGTAGCCTTCTGCGGGACCGATCTTCCGGTCATCAACAAGGTCATGGACGGTTCCGCGGCGCAGGAGGCAGGGCTCATGGACGGGGACCGCATCGTGCGGATCAACGGGGAGAGCATACATCTGTACCGGGAGGTGAGCCTTCACTCCATGATGAACTACGGTGAACCGCTCAAGATCACCTATGAAAGGGACGGTGAGAGAAGCACTGTCACACTGACGCCCAAATTCGACGAGGAGGCCAACCGGTATTATATCGGCATACAGGGAGGCGGACAGCCGCATGCGTGCAGCGCGCCCGAGGTCTTCCAATACGCCTTCTATGAGATCGAATACTGGATGCGGGTGACGGTAAAATCCATCGGCACCATATTCCGGGGGCATTTTTCCAGGGACGATATCTCAGGCCCGGTCGGCGTGGTCCAGGTGGTCAATGACACGTATACGGAAGCCAGGCCCTACGGCGTGCTGACGGTACTTCTGTCGCTCCTGAATCTGGCCACACTGCTCACGGTGAACATCGGTGTGATCAACCTTCTGCCGCTCCCCGCGCTCGACGGCGGAAGACTGATCTTTCTTTTGATCGAGGCGATCCGCGGAAAGCCGATCCCCCCGGAGAAAGAGGGGATGGTCCATCTGGCAGGGTTTATGGCCCTGATGCTGCTGATGGTACTGGTAATGTTCAACGACATATCGAGATTATTCCGATAAGGTCAAAGGACTGTTTGGCACAAGCAGTCCTGTCAAAATATTGAAACAGCCGCATGGAAAGAGCATGCGGGGAAGGAAGCAATGACTTACAGAGAGAATACAAAAGTAATCCGCATAGGTGACAGAGTGATCGGCGGAGGAAATCCGATCCTGATCCAGTCCATGACCAATACGCCCACGGAAGACGTGCAGGCAACGGTCGCACAGATCGGCAGGCTGGAAGAGGCCGGCTGCGAGATCATCCGCTGCACGGTGCCCACGCCCGAAGCGGCGGCGGCGATCGGCGAGATCAAAAAACAGATCCATATCCCGCTGGTGGCGGACATTCATTTTGACTACAAAATGGCCATCGCCGCCATGGAGAACGGCGCGGACAAGATCCGGATCAATCCCGGCAATATCGGAGGAAAGGACCGCATCAGCGAAGTGGTCCGCTGCGCGCGGGAGCGGCAGATCCCGATCCGCGTGGGCGTCAACAGCGGTTCGCTGGAGAGAGACCTGGTAGAGAAATACGGAGGCGTGACAGCGGAAGGACTCGTGGAGAGCGCGCTGGACAAGGTCGGAATGGTGGAGGAGTGCGGATATGACCAGATCGTCATCAGCATCAAATCCTCTGATGTACTCATGTGTATCCGCGCCCACGAGATCCTGGCAAAGAAGACGAACTATCCGCTTCATGTCGGCATCACCGAGGCGGGAACGCTGATGAGCGGCAATATCAAATCGGCCGTCGGTCTCGGAGTGATCCTCTATCAGGGCATCGGCGACACGATCCGCGTCTCCCTGACGGGTGATCCTGTGGAGGAGATCAAGTCGGCCAAGCATATTCTGCGCACACTGGGACTTAGAAAAGGCGGGATCGATGTCGTCTCATGTCCCACCTGCGGCAGGACGAAGATCGACCTGATCGGTCTGGCCAATCAGGTGGAGACGATGGTGCAGAAATATCCCCTGGACATCAAAGTGGCGGTCATGGGATGTGCGGTGAACGGCCCCGGAGAAGCGAAAGAAGCCGATATCGGGATCGCGGGAGGCAATGGAGAGGGCCTTCTGATCAAGCGCGGCAGAATCGTCCGCAAGATGCCTGAGAGCGAGCTGCTCGACGCGCTCCGGCAGGAACTGGACAGCATGCTCTGAGCATGACCCTGCCTTTATAGACCGCAGGGCGGTCTTCTTATACACAGGACGGAGGAATGCATGAAACGGTTTTTTGACGTTTTTCCTACACTCGAGGTAAAATCCGACCTCAGGGACTATTTTGACGAAACCGAAGTGGAGAGACTGACGACCAACAAGGAGCACACCCGGATCAAGGTCGTGCTCCATTCGGGTCATCTGATCCACAAGAGCCGCGTCTATCGGATGCAGTACGAGATCGCGAGGCAGGTGTTCAGGGAACGGCCCACAGAGGTCTTCATTGACGAACATTACTCGCTCAGTGCGCAGTACACGCCGAAGCGGCTGATGGAAGAGTATTATGATTCTCTCTGCAGTGAGATCGGAAATTTTTCCCATATTCTGGAAAACTATTTCAGGGACGCCAGAATGGAGTATGAGGGAGATGAGAACATACATATCGTTCTGGAGGACAGCTGCCTGAGCAGGAAACTGGCTTTCAAGCTCGAGGAGGCGCTCAACCGGATCTTTACGGACAGGTGCGGCGTACAGACAAATCTGACCGTGCGCCTGGAAGAGCGGAAGAAAAGGCAGACTTATACTTCGAGACGGGAGGCCCCGCTGCAGGGGGCAGACGCGGCATTTGCGATCCGGCCGCAGGAGGCGGCACAGGCCGCGCCGGATGAGGAACCGCAGGTTTATGCGGCGTACATGGCGGCGCCTGCGGACGCTGTCAATCCATCGGATAAATCGGATACATCGGAAAAAAAGCTTTCCTTTACCAGAAAGAATTCGGAAAGGAGAGCGGACGCACCCGAGGGAAGAAGGCGCACGGGACGCGCCCGCCAGAACGGGCAGGGCCAGGCCAAAAGACCGATGAGCCTGAGACGCTCCGGCAATCCCGATGTGGTATACGGAAGAGATGTGCCGGAAGACGCAATCCCGATAAAAGACATTGTCGGAGAGATCGGAGAGGTCGTCATCCGGGGGCAGATCATTGCGAACAGCCGCAGGGATATCCGCAATGAAAAGACCATCGTAAAGTTTTCCATGACCGATCTTACGGATTCGATCTACTGCAAGACCTTTGTGCCCACGTCATTGGCTGAAGAGCTGCTGGAGGGCCTCAAGGTCGGAAACTGGATCAAGGTCAAGGGATCGGCGCTGTTTGACTCTTTTGATAAGGAAGTCTCGATCTCCTCGGTCCAGGGGATCGTGAAAATACCCGCTGTCATCTCGAAGCGGGAGGATACGGCAGAGGTCAAGCGCGTGGAGCTTCACTGCCACACCAAGATGAGCGACATGGACGGTGTCTCCGAGTGCAAGGATATCGTCAAGAGAGCCTGCGCATGGGGCATGCCGGCCATAGCTATCACGGACCACGGAAATGTGCAGGCGTTTCCGGATGCGAACCATGTGCGCGAAGCCCTCATGTCCGCGGAGAACAAAAAGCGGAAAGAACAGGGACTGGGCCCGGTGGATCCCCAGAAATTCTTCAAGATCATCTACGGTGTGGAGTGCTACCTGGTGGATGATCTCAAAAAGAGCGTGGTATACGGGGAGAAAGAAAGCCCTTCAGACAGTATCGAAGGCCGCAAATATGTTGTCTTTGACCTGGAGACGACGGGGTTCTCTCCGGAAAAGAACCGAATCATTGAATTCGGAGCCGTCAAAGTGGAGAACGGACAGATCACGGAACGATTCTCCGAGTTTGTCAATCCTGAGATCCCGATCCCTTACCGGATCACGCAGCTGACAAGCATCACGGATGACATGGTGATCGGCGCGGATCCCATCCGCGATGTGCTCCCCCGATTTCTGGAATTTTCGAAGGACTGCGTGCTGGTCGGCCATAATGTCGGTTTTGATATCGGATTTGTGAGAGAGAACTGCAGGCGGCTGGGATATCCATGCCCCTTTACGACTGTAGACACCCTGGGAATATCGAGGGCGCTTCTGCCCGGCCACGCCAAATACACGCTGGACGCGGTGGCCAAGATACTGGGCGTGGTCCTTGAGAACCACCACAGAGCCGTAGACGACGCCGAGTGCACGGCGGAGATCTTCCGCAAGGAGCTCCCCATGCTGGCGGAGAGAGGTGCGGATACATTAGAGAAAATCAATGACCTGAGCGACAACAATCCGGACATTGTCAAGAGGCTCAGGACGAATCACTGCGTCCTTTTGGCAAAGAACAATACGGGCAGAGTCAATCTCTACTCCCTGATCAGCGACTCCCATCTGAAGTATTTCTTCAAAAAGCCAAGGATACCGAAGAGTCTTCTGATGAAGCACCGGGAGGGGCTTCTGGTGGGGAGCGCCTGCGTATCCGGAGAACTGTTCGAGGCACTGCTGGAGGAACGCGGCGACGAGGCGGTGGCAAGTATCGCTGATTTCTACGACTACCTGGAAATACAGCCCAGGGACAATAACCGCTTTTTGCTGGACTCCCCCAAGATGCAGTCCCGCTATCCGCAGATCAGGACGGAGGAGGACCTGCTGGATCTCAACAGGCGGATCGTGAAGCTGGGCGAACAGCTCGGCAAGCCGGTCGTGGCGACCGGAGACGTGCATTTTCTCGATCCGGAGGATGAGATCTATCGAAGTATCATCCAGGACGGAATGGGAATGGCGGAGGAGGAGCCGGCGCCGCTGTATCTGAGAACTACCGACGACATGCTCAGGGAGTTCTCTTATCTTGGCGCCAAAAAAGCGGAAGAAGTGGTGATCACGAACACACACCGGATCGCGGACATGATCGACGCGATCTCGCCGGTGCGCCCGGATAAGTGCCCGCCGGTCATTCCCAATTCGGATGAGATGCTGACGGAGATCTGCTACAACAAGGCGCATTCCATGTACGGAGATCCGCTGCCCGATATCGTGGAGGCACGGCTTAAGAGGGAGCTGACCTCCATCATCAGCAACGGCTATTCGGTCATGTACATCATTGCGCAGAAACTGGTGTGGAAGTCCGTGGAGGACGGCTACCTGGTGGGCTCCAGAGGATCCGTCGGCTCCTCTTTCGTGGCGACCATGTCGGGCATCACGGAGGTCAATCCTCTGCCGCCCCATTACTACTGCACCAATTGTTTCTATTCGGATTTCGACTCCCCGGAGGTGAAGGCCTACGCGGGCCGCTGCGGGATCGACATGCCGCCCAGGATCTGTCCCAAATGCGGCAAACCGATGAAAAAGGACGGATTTGACATTCCTTTTGAAACCTTCCTCGGTTTCAAGGGAGACAAGGAGCCGGATATCGACCTGAATTTCTCCGGCGAATATCAGAGTAAGGCGCACGCCTACACCAAAGTCATCTTCGGCCACGAGCAGACCTTCAAGGCGGGGACCATCGCCACTGTGGCGGAGAAGACGGCCTTCGGTTATGTAAAGAACTATTTTAAGCGAAGAGGCGAGAACAAGCGCAACTGCGAGATCGAGCGCCTGCTCCAGGGCTGCACCGGGATCAGACGGAGCACCGGCCAGCACCCGGGCGGCATCGTCGTTCTGCCGCTGGGTGAAGATATCAATACCTTTACGCCGGTACAGCATCCGGCCAATGATATGACGACGGATATCATCACCACGCACTTTGACTATCACTCGATCGATCACAACCTGCTCAAGCTCGATATACTGGGACATGATGATCCCACGATGATCAGGATGCTGCAGGATCTGACCGGCCTGGATCCCACGGAGATCCCTCTGGACGATCCCACGGTCATGAGTCTGTTCAGTTCCACAAAAGCGCTGGGCATCACGCCGGAAGAAAACGGGGGGATCGACGTCGGCTCCCTGGGGATCCCGGAATTCGGAACGAAGTTTGTCATCGGTATGCTGGACGACACCAGGCCGACCACCATGTCGGAACTGGTCCGCATCTCCGGACTTTCTCACGGCACAGATGTTTGGCTCGGCAACGCGCAGTCCCTGATCCAGCAGGGAAAAGCGACACTTTCCACCGCGATCTGCACCAGAGACGATATCATGTCCTATCTGATCGGCATGAATATGGACAAATCGCTGTCATTTAAGACGATGGAATCCGTCAGAAAAGGTAAAGGGCTCACGCCGCAGATGCGGGAGGCCATGGAAGCGGCAGGCGTGCCGGACTGGTATATAGAGTCCTGCCTGAAGATCAAGTACATGTTTCCCAGGGCGCATGCGGCCGCCTATGTCATGATGGCGCTGCGCATCGCATACTGCAAGGTGTTCTATCCTTTGGCCTATTACGCGGCATATTACAGTATCCGCGCTTCGGCGTTTTCCTACGAGATCATGTGCCAGGGAAAGGCGCATCTTCTGGAAGTCATGGAGGACTACAACAAGCGGAAAGATACGCTGACCCCCAAAGAGGTGTCAACGCTGGACGACTGTCTGGTGGTGAGAGAGATGTACGCCAGAGGGATCGAGTTTACGCCCATCGATATTTATCAGGCGGGTTCCAGAAACTGCAAGATCGTGGACGGAAAGATCATGCCAGCGCTGACGAGTATAGACGGCATGGGAGAGAAAGCGGCGGACGCCGTTGTGGAAGCGGTCAAGGACGGACCCTTTATCTCCAGAGACGACTTCTGGAACAGGACGAAAGTCCCGAAAACGGTTGTGGAAAAGATGAATGATATGGGACTTCTGGGCGATCTTCCGGAGAGCAACCAGATATCCCTGTTCGATATTATGTGAGGCGGTGCTTATGAGAGATGCAAGAGATCCCAATCGCGGACAAAAGAGAAACTATATTCCCAATGACGATATAGACCGGGAGGAGAAAGCCGCCCGGAGGCAGCAGAAAAAGGGGAGTGTCATAGGCATTCTGCTCGGAGGCGTGATCGTCCTGTCGCTGATCGCATTTATATTCGTGCTTCTGGACAGCGGCCTTATATCGACCAAAACGCATCCGATCTACGGAAACCAGCAGCAGGCAGAGGCGCAGAAAGAGCAGCTGACGCAGGAGGAAAAGAAGCAGCGGGAAGAAGAGGCCAGAAAAGCCGAGGAAGAAAGAAAGAAGAAGGAACGGGAGGAACAGGCCGCCAGGGAAGAAGCGGAGGAGAGAGAGAGACAGGCAAAGCAGGAGGAGGAAGAGAAGCAGCAGGAAGAAGAGGCTGCCAGAAAGAAAGAAAAGCAGGAGGAGAGAGAAGCAGAAGAAAAGAAAAGGCAGGAAGAGATGAAAAAGGAGATGGAGCAGGAACAGACCGTATTGTCCGGCGACTACATCCTTCCTGACAGCTCCTCGCGCTACTATTCCGAGAGCGAGCTCAACGGTCTGACGGACAGAGAAGTGCTCTTTGCGCTCAATGAGATCTACGCAAGAAAAGGCAGGATCTTCACAGGAGAAGAGTTCAAGCGGTATTTTGAGAGCAAGAGCTGGTACAAGGGCACCATACCGGCTGATGAATTCGATGCCAACCAGAACGATCGCTTCAATGAATATGAGAAGGCCAATATCGCGCTTCTGGTCAAGATCGCTGAAGAAAGAGGCCTCAGGTGATCAAAAGTTATACAGGACAAGCACGGCGGGACAAAACAGTTCCCGCCGATTTTTTAATAAAAACAGGTTGACAAAATAGATTGCGCAAAATATAATTGAATAAAATTAAAGAAAAAAATACGCGGAAAGGAGAACGAGATGGGTATTTATGATTATGTGATCAAGAACGGAAAAGGTGAAGATGTTGCTATGCGTGATTACGAGGGAAAGGTCCTTCTGATCGTGAACACCGCCACCGGCTGCGGCTTTACGCCTCAGTATGAAGCGATCGAGAAGATGTATGAGAAATATCATGACAAGGGGCTTGAGATCATAGATATTCCCTGCAATCAGTTCGCCGGACAGGCGCCGGAGACCGATGAGGAGATCCATCAGTTCTGCACGCTCAAATACAACACACAATTTCCGCAGATGAAAAAGTCGGATGTCAACGGAGAAAATGAACCTCCTCTTTACACCTATCTCAAGAGCCAGCAGGGCTTCAAGGGATTCGGGAAGGGTCCTATGGCGCTGGCTATGTCGGCGATGCTGAGGAAGATCGACAAGAATTACAAGAACAATCCCGATATCAAATGGAATTTCACCAAATTCGTAACAGACAGGCAGGGAAATGTGGTCGCCAGATTTGAGCCTACAGAAGATATGAAGAAAGTAGAGGCATGTGTGGCCGCTCTTCTTTGACACGGATCTGTAAGAATGGACCGCGGCGGGAAAACATATAAATCCCGCTGCGGCAAAAAAATATAAATAATTCAAAAAAAGACTTGCATCGATATCGATGATGTGATAGATTAATACATGCGTCAAGCAAAAAGAAAAGGCCCGTTGGTCAAGCGGTTAAGACGCTGCCCTCTCACGGCAGAATCATGGGTTCGAGTCCCGTACGGGTCACTGAGCTGTCAGATGAACTGACAGCTCTTTTTTTGCCTTTTCAGGAAATGCTTGCATTTTTCCGAAAAGTGTGGTAATTTTCTTATGTTGAATATATTGTAGTGTAGAAGTGGGCTGGCAAGTCCACTTTTTTGATGCTCTGATTCATGAGCCCCTTGGGGCAGTCAGTGAAGGAGGAATATGGCCAGAAAGACATCAGGCAGAGCCATGATCGAAGAAGAAGCGGAGAAGCTTGCCGCACCGGTGGCCGTGAAGCACGGCGTATATATCTACGATGTGGAATATGTCAAAGAGGGTCCCGAGTATTATCTCAATATCTATATTGATAAGGAAGGCGGCGTCGGGATACTGGACTGCGAAGCGGTGAGCAGAGAGCTGTCGGATCTTCTTGACGAAGCGGACCTGATCAAGGAAGCGTATACACTGGTAGTCTCCAGCCCGGGACTCGGAAGAACGCTGACAAAGGACAGGCATCTTCAGAACAGTATAGGAGAGAAGGTAGAAGGAAAGCTCTTTAAAGCGGACGCCGTGATCGGCGGCAAGGACTTTGAGGGTATTCTGCAGGCATGGGACAAGGACACGGTCACGATCATGATCGAACCGCGTCAGCACACGGGCAAGAAAAAGAAAAAAGGCGGACAGGAGACGGAAACGCCTGCAAAGGAAGCCGCGGCTGTTGTTGTTCCGAGAAAAAACATTGCCGTATTGAGATTATATCTGGATTTCTGAGATAGGGATGCGGTGCAGGGGATGACCGCACGTGGGTGGGTGCTGAGAACCCGGCCCGGAAAAGGAGACGAGATGAACAAAGAACTGGAAGCTGCAATCGAAACGCTGGAAAAAGAAAAGAATATCAAAAGGGACATATTGTTCGAAGCGATCGAAAATGCTCTTATGACAGCTTGCAAGAGCAATTTCGGCAAGGCTGATAATATCGAAGTATCAGTGGACAGAGATTCTTTTGAGTTTTCCTGCATCGCGCACAAGGAAGTTGTGGAGTCGGAGGAGGATGTGGAGGATAAGCTCCTGCAGATTCCGCTTGCGGAGGCTGTCAAATATGAGCCCGGCGCTGTAGTGGGCGACACGGTCAATGTAAAGATCGACAGCCAGTCATTCGGCAGGATCGCAACGCAGATCGCCAAGAACGTCATTCTTCAGAAGATCCGCGAGGAAGAGCGCAGCGCAGTATACAACGAGTTTGTTGAAAAGAATAAGAATATAATGACCGGCACGGTCCAGCGCCGGGACGAGCGCGGCAATATCAGCGTCGACCTCGGCCACGCGGAGGGACTTCTCTCCGAGAAGGAACAGGTCCCTTCAGAAAACCTCCGGCACGGGGACCGCATCAAGGTATTTGTCGTCGACGTGCGCAAATCAAACCGCGGAACGAGGATCCTGGTCAGCAGACACCATCCGGATCTGGTCAAGAAGCTCTTTGAAGAAGAGGTTCCCGAGATCAAGGAAGGCGTCGTCAAGATCATGAGCATAGCGCGTGAGGCGGGCAGCAGGACCAAGATCGCGGTGTGGTCCGAGAATCCCAACGTGGACGCCATCGGAACCTGCGTCGGTATGAACGGCGTTCGTGTCAACAATATCGTCAAGGAGCTCCGCGGAGAAAAGATCGATATCATCAACTGGGACGAGAACCCCGGAAATCTGATCCAGAATGCGCTGTCGCCCTCCAAGATCGTGGCTGTATTCGCAGACCCGGAGGAGAAGACGGCGAAGGTCGTGGTACCGGACTTCCAGCTCTCACTTGCGATCGGCAGAGAGGGACAGAATGCCCGTCTGGCTGCCAAGCTCACCGGCTACAAGATCGACATAAAGAGCGAGACACAGGCAAAGGATGCGCCCGGTTTCCGCTACGAAGACTATGTGGATGAGTACTACGATGACGACGAATACGAGGAGGAGTACGCCGAGGGCGAAGAGTATGCGGACGACGCAGAATACGCCGACGAGGCGGAGTATTCCGACGCGCAGGAGTCCTATGAGGAAGACTATGCTGCTGACGGAGCAGAGGAATCCGGGGAGCCGGATGATCAGAACGAGTAAGCAGACGAAAAGCTGCTGATCTGCTTTATTTTGTACAGGAGGCAAGATGCTCAGGAAAATCCCGACGCGCAGATGTACCGGCTGCGGAGAAATGAAGGAAAAGAAGAGTCTGATCCGGATCGTGAGAACACCGGAAGGTGAGATCATGATTGACAGGACAGGAAAGATGAACGGCAGAGGAGCTTATCTGTGCGATGACCTGTCCTGTCTTCAAAAAGCGAGAAAGAAGCGCTCTCTGCAGAGGTCTCTGAGTACAGATATACCGCCGGAGATCTTCGATGAACTTGAAAAGAGATGGGAGGTGCCGCAGGATGGATAGACTTTTGTCTCTGCTGGGGATCGCCCAGAAAGCAGGCAAGACAGTGAGCGGTACTTTTATGTGCGAGAATGCCATCCGGGATCGCAAAGCTATGCTGGTGATCATTGCGCAGGACGCACAGAAAAATACCGTCAGTACGATCAGCAATAAGTGTGATCATTATAAAATACCGTTTGGCTTCTACGGAACCAAAGAAGCTTTAGGCCACGCCATTGGCAAGGGGGAGCGTTCCTGCGTTGCTGTGACGGACCAGGGGCTGGCGAATAGCATAGATAAGCTGCTCAGCAGCGGGAAGAAAGAGGAGTAAATGGCGACAGAGAATTTAGGTGCAAATGAAAACAAAAAGGCAGGAGAAGGCGTGAAAAGACCCAGGCCTGCAGACGGAAAGACTCCTGTAAAGAAGAAAAGGATCATTATTGTGACCGGCGACGGCGCTCAGAAGGGCCGTCAATCTTCAGGACAGCGGGGTGCCTATTCTAGCTCGAGCAGATCATACTCCAGCGGAGGAACAGGTTCCTATTCTGCCGGCGGGCAGAAAAAAACGAGACCTTCCGGACAGGGAGGCAGTCAGGGAAGCGCGCGCAGAGACGGCTTCGGCGGCCGCACAAGGACCGAGACGAAGGCTGCGCCTCACAAGATCATTCGCCCCAGCGTGAAGCCCACACAGATGGAA
>CACXGR010000098.1 GCA_902767235.1 uncultured Lachnospiraceae bacterium
GTATCCCATCGAGCGCATGATGAGAGATGCCAAGATCACTGAGATCTATGAAGGAACCAGTGAAGTTCAGATGATGGTCATCGGCGGTTCAATGCTTCGCTGATCACGCTGAAGAAATGTACCAGTGACAGGAAACAGTCCGGCGTAGTTTCGCCGGACTGTTTTTTATGACAGCGTCCGGATGATCTATCTTCGGACAGGAAATTTGCTTATGGATCGGGAACGCATGGAGATCTGCTGGTATGCAGTCCGCCCTATTCTTATATATTTGGTCCTGTTCATCACGATTCGTTCCATATTATACAGACTTTTGGAATCGATCCTTCTTGGGACCTCGGCAGATATGGCCAATTATTACGCCGTCTGGAATGATCTTGCCGGACTCATGATCCTTGCAGTTTCATCTGCCGGTGCTTTTATTCCGGTGCTGCGGGAAGGACAGCGGGAGGTGCTGCGCGTAAGAGCGCGCCGAAACAGGACATGGATCAGTGCCAGAAAGGACAGCGGGATACTGATCGGGATACTCCCTTTTGGCACGATATGCCTGAGTATACTGTTAAACCTTGCCCTGGCATCGGATACCGGGGCGGATCCGATGGGAAGGGCGACGGTCCCTCTGGCGGCGGCGGTATACGGGCTTTTGACCCCTTTTATCGAGGAAGTCCTCTACAGAGGGATCCTCATGCACCGTCTTCGGCGCGGGTTCAGGCCTCTTTGGGCTGCTTTGATCTCATCGCTGATTTTCGGCACGGCGCATGGCAATTTGAGGCAGGCAGTCTATGCTTTTGCCATGGGGATCGTGTTCGCCTTCGGCTATGAGCTCACAGGGCAGTTTGAAGTCCCTTTTCTTCTGCACAGCGCATGCAACCTGATGGCGCTTGCCGGATCGGCCTTTTGCCTGTTCGATCTGATGGGCAGTCCTATGTGGATCCTCTTTCTGGCCGTGGGCAGCTGCTGCACCTTTGCTTATTGGGCGCGAAGGCTATGGGAAACAAATTATAAACTATAGCTTGCGCAGGCATATCCGCCGTGCTATAATAACTGAGTTGTTCGCAGTTTCATGCGATAACATCAGTACATAATCATACAGAGCACCGCTACTCCTGTGGCCATCGGCCCGGGTGCTCAGGTAAGGAGGAAATCATGAAAGAATCTATCCATCCCAAGTATTTCCAGGCTACCGTGACCTGCAACTGCGGCAATACCTTTGTTACCGGTTCCACAAAGCCTGAGATCCACGTTGAAGTCTGCTCCAAGTGCCACTCTTTCTACACCGGCACACAGAAGACTGCCGCTGCTAAGGGACGTATTGATAAGTTCAATAAGAAGTACGGCTACAACAAGTAATGATCATGCAGTGACCAAGGAAGACAAGGCGGAGACATCTCTGCCTTGTTTTTTGCTAGAAGAAGCGCGGTCTTCGCAGCGGCCGGCCGGGCCGCAGGAGGAAGAATTTGAAGAATGAACTGAGACCGGAACAGTGTTACAGCGGTATTGGCGGACAGGCTGTTCTCGAGGGCGTCATGATGAAGAACGGAGATGACTATGCAGTCGCTGTCAGAAAAGAAGACGGCAGTATCGTCATCCGAAAGGATGCATATAAGGGAGTCCTTTCCGGGACACCTGTGAGAAAGATACCGGTGATCCGGGGCTTTTTTGTCCTGATCGATTCTCTGGTGCTGGGGCTGAGAGTTACGGATTACTCCGCTTCCATGTACGATCCGGATGAATCCGCAGATCCCGATTCCCCCAAGGAGAAGCTGATCACAGGTTTGATCTTAGCCGCCTCCATGGTGATCGCGGCGGGGCTCTTCATCCTTCTTCCTTATACAGTCGCTTCATTTCTGACCGATCGGCTGGGAAACACAAATCTGCTGGTCATCATCGAGGGCATCCTGCGCCTTGCGATCTTCCTGGTCTACATCAGGGCCATCACGGCTATGAAGGACATCCGCAGGCTTTACCAGTATCACGGCGCTGAGCACAAATGCATCAACTGCATTGAGAGCGGCCTGCCGCTCACCGTAGAGAATGCCAGAAAGAGCACGCGCCTGCACAAGCGCTGCGGAAGCAGTTTCACGATGTTCGTCATGCTCATCAGCATCATCATGTTCTTTTTTATCAGGACGGACAGCCATGTCCTGCGCGTTGTCCTGCGCATTGTCTTGATCCCGGTGATCTCGGGCGTGTCCTATGAGATCATCCGTCTTGCGGGGACGAGCAGCAATCCGATCATCACGTTCATCTCCAAGCCCGGGCTGTGGATGCAGCTGATGACGACCGATGAGCCGGATGATGAGATGCTGGAGGTGGGCATAGCTTCCGTGGAGGCGGTATTTGACTGGAGAAAATATCTCGCGCAGCAGTTTGGTCAGAGCCCCGAGAGCCTTGCGTCCTGAGAAAGAGAGGCCCCTATGTACTTGAATGAAGCGATCACGGAAGCGCCCTACAGAGCGCTGTGGCAGGAGGGGACGGACCGGATCTTTGATATTTTGAAAGATAAGAGGGAGGCTGAGCTGGATGCCAGGCTCCTTCTTGAGTATGTATGCGGAACCCGGATCGACACCCTCTTGCTCGAGCCTGAAAGAAAGGTGAGCGCAGATCAAACATCACGTTACAGCGAGCTGATCGATCGAAGGTGCGGCAGAGAACCGCTGGCCTATATTGTCGGCAGCACCGATTTTATGGGACTCCCCTTTATTGTCAGCCCGGATGTGCTGATCCCCGAGCAGGACACGGAGAACCTGGTAGAGGAGATCCTGAAAGAAGGACGGGACGGGGAGCGCATCCTCGACCTGTGTACCGGGAGCGGCTGTATTCTTCTCAGTCTCCTGCATTATTCCAACTCCTCCGTGGGGATCGGGACCGATCTGTCACAGAAGGCGCTGGATACCGCCTGCAGAAACGCGGACAGTCTGGGGCTCTCTGACCGGGCACAGTGGCGGCAGGGAGATCTCTTCGATGCCTTGGAGAAGGATGAAAAGTTTGACCTGATCGTATCCAATCCTCCCTACATCGCCTCGGGCGTGATACCGTCTCTGGCCGCCGAGGTCAAATGCCATGAGCCGCGGCTTTCACTTGACGGAGGAGAGGACGGTCTTGATTTTTATCGCCGGATCATTCCCGGTGCTGTCCCGCATCTGGTGATCGGAGGCATGCTGTATATGGAGATCGGATTTGACCAGGGAGAAGCCGTGGCCGGCCTGATGCGCAAAGCAGGTTATTACGAAGTGGCCGTTCTAAAGGATTACGGCGGAAATGACCGCATCGTGCGCGGGATACGGAGCATTCATCAGGACGCTCTTGCGTGAGCGGATCTGTAACACTACGGACAAGGGAACGGAGTTCACAATGTTTAAAAAACTGGACAGCGTTATGCTGCATTACGAAGATGTCGAGAGAGAGCTGTCAAGCCCGGACATCGCTTCCGATCAAAAGAGATTCCGAAGCCTGATGAAGGAGCAGAGCGATCTGGCGCCCATCGTGGCGGCGTACGGAGAATACAAGGCGTGCGGCAGAAGTATTGAGGATTCTCTCGAGATACTGGAAGAGGAGAGCGACGAAGAGATGCGGGAACTCGCTAAGGAGGAACTCTCGCAGTCCAAAAAGAGGATGGCTGAGCTGGAGGAGAAGCTCCGCATTCTTCTCCTTCCCAAGGACCCCAATGACGATAAGAATGTCATCGTGGAGATCCGGGCGGGTGCCGGCGGAGACGAGGCCGCTCTGTTCGCGGCTGAGGTGTACAGAATGTATGTGCACTATGCGGAAGGACGGGGATGGAAGTCGGAGATCCTGGATTACGAGGAGATCGGCATCGGCGGCATGAAATCCGTCAGCTTTATGATCAAAGGACAGGGCGCCTACTCCCGCATGAAATATGAGAGCGGCGTGCACAGAGTGCAGCGCGTGCCGGCCACGGAGTCGGGCGGCAGGATCCATACTTCCACCGTCACGGTGGCGGTGATCCCCGAAGTGGACGAAGATATCGTCATCGATATTCCGGACAAGGATGTGAGGATCGACGTCATGCGCGCCTCCGGAAACGGCGGACAGTGCGTCAATACAACGGACTCTGCTGTCAGGCTGACCCACTATCCGACCGGCATCGTCATCTACAGCCAGACGGAAAAATCACAGCTGCAGAACAAGGCAAAAGCATGGGCGCTGCTCAGATCCAAACTCTACGACCTCGAGTCCCAGAAGCGCCATGACGAGGAGGCGGATCTGCGCAGAAGCCAGATCGGCACAGGCGACCGCTCGGAGAAGATCCGGACCTACAACTTTCCGCAGGGAAGAGTGACAGATCACAGGATCAAGCTCACATTATATAAGATCGATTCCATCATGAACGGTGATCTGGACGAGATCCTGGACAGTCTGACTGCCGCGGATCAGGCGGCAAGGCTCCTGAAAATGAACGGCGCTCCGTGATCTTTTATGCCCGCAGGGTCAAAAGATGGTATACTTTAGTACAACGGACCACAAAGCCGGCCTGTGCCGGCCAAGGACCGGGACGCAGTAAATTTACAAAGGGGTTTAGCCATGGCAGTGCATCTATTCGGCGCGATCGATGTGGGCAGCTACATCTATCAATTGAAGATATTTGAATTATCCAAGAAGAACGGGATCCGGCAGATCGATGACATCCGCCATCTGATCGACCTGGGAACAGACACTTACAACACCGGCAAACTCTCCAGGGTCCATCTGGCGGAACTCAAAAAGATCCTACTGGAATCGGCCGCGATCATGAAAAATTACGGCGTGGAAGACTATAAAGCCTATGGGACCAGCGCCTTCAGGGAGATGAAGAACAGCAGCCTGGTCCTGTCCCAGCTCGAACAGGAGACCGGGATCCGCATCGAGATCTTGGATAACACGGAGCAGCGGTTCATGGATTACAAATCACTGGCTTCGACGGGCGATGTATTTACACGTGTTCTGGAGCAGTCCACCGCCATCGTGGACGTGGGCGGCGGCAGTCTGCAGATCTCTCTGTTCGAAAAGGACAAGCTCAGCGCCACGCAGAATCTGAGACTGGGCGTCCTCAAGATCTATGAACAGCTTCAGCGCGTGGGAGCGAGCTCTGTGCGCAATGAATCTCTGGTCGAGGAGATCGTCAATACACAGCTCTCCGTATTCAAGAAACTCTATCTCAAGGACCGGGATATCGGGCAGATCGTCGTCATTGACGATTATCTGTCGGATGCGGCGCGAAACGCAGGCAGTTTTGCCGCTGCCGGCACCATGAAGCCGGGACCTATGGGACAGGCCGAGTTCATTGACCAGGCTTCCCTGGGTGCTTTTATCGACGGCCTGAGGGAACAGAGCCCGATGGAGCTATCCGCTAAGCTGGGACTTTCCGACGAAAAGATCCCGCTCCTGCAGATATCCTCCATCCTCATCAAATGCATCGCCAAGACCATGAAAGCGAATATGATCTGGATCTCCGGCGTCACACTGTGCGACGGCATGGTCTATGACTATGCGGTAAACCGCAAATATCTCAAACAGGCGCATGATTTTGACGAGGATATCCTGACCTGTGCCCTTCAGACATCCAAGCGCTACAAGGGAAGCGAAGAGCGCGCCAGGACGCTGGAACTCATTGCGCTTCAGATCTTTGACAGCATTAAGAGGATCCACGGAATGGGCGCCAGGGAGAGACTGCTTCTGCGGCTCTGCGCTATTTTGCACGACTGCGGCAAATATATCAGCATGCAGAATCTGTCGGACTGCTCCTACAATATCATCATGTCAACGGAGATCATCGGACTGAGCGGGCGGGAGAGAGAGATCGTTGCCAATGTGGTGCGCTTCAACCACCGGACCTTCGAATACTACGAAGAGCGGTCCGGCATGGGAAATCTCTCGAGAGAGGACTATCTGATCGTCACCAAGCTGACCGCCATCCTCAGGCTGGCCAACGGCCTGGACCGGTCTCACAAGAAGAAATTTACGGATGTGCGCATCCGCTTTCGGGACGGCCAGCTGCAGATCAATGTGAGTATCAAAAAAGACATCACCCTTGAAAAGGGTCTGTTCGCCGGGCGCGCCCGATTCTTTGAGGAAGTATTCAGCGTCCGTCCTGTCATCAGACAAAGAGAGATCAAGGCGGGCAGCTGACCGGTCAGGACTGTGCTGTTACGAAGAAGACGGACGGCCGCTTATCCGGTCCGGACATCACTTGTGCAAACAAGGAGGAGAGCATGACAGCTGAGAGCACTCATTTCAGAAATCCACAGTATTATATAAACAGGGAACTGAGCTGGATCGAATTCGACAGGCGCTGCCTGAGCGAAGCCAGGAACAAAGAGAATCCGCTGATGGAAAGGCTCAAATTTCTGAGCATCACAGCTTCCAATCTCGACGAATTCTTTATGGTCAGGGTCGCCTCCCTGCAGGATATGGTGCGGGCAGGCTATAAGAAAAAGGACATCGCAGGTCTTTCGGCTTCCGAACAGCTGCAGGCCGTACTGGACGCCACCCACACTTTCATGAACCAGCAGTACTGGACGCTGAACCGCCAGCTTCTGCCGGAGCTGGAGGAGCACGGGCTCTTCATCGTCAGAGATCTGAGCACGCTGAGCAGAGCGGAAACCCGCTATCTGGAGGACTACTTCAGCATGAACTTGTTTCCGGTGCTGACGCCCATGGCGGTGGACAGCTCCCGTCCTTTCCCGCTGATCCGCAATAAGAGCCTGAATATCGGTGCCCTTCTGACGAGAAAAGAGACCGACAAGCCCGGAATCCTCGGGCCTTCCAAGAAATCCAAAAAGTCAGGGAAGGTTCCCAAGATCAAATATGAATTCGCGACCGTACAGGTGCCCGCCGTCCTGCCCAGGATCCTCATCCTGCCCGGACAGACTTCGGACCTGAACCGGATCGTTCTTTTGGAGGACCTGATCCGTCACTATCTGCCCAAGCTCTTTGTGAACTACGAAGTAAAGTGCACCTGTCCTTACAGGATCATGAGAAGCGCCGACTTTGAGCTCGCGGAGGACGAAGCCGAAGACCTCCTCGAAGAGATCAAAAAGCAGCTCAAGAAGCGCCAGCGCGGAGACGCGATCCGTCTCGAAGTGGAGAAAGGCATCGACAGTGAGCTCTTAAAGCTCCTGATGACGGAGCTGTCTCTGGAGAAAGATTTTGTCTATGAGATCGACGGCCCCCTGGATCTGACCTATCTCATGAAAGCTTACGGCATCGACGGATTTGACGAGCTCAGAGAGCACAGCTACGCGCCGCCCCAGATCGTCCCGGCATTGCCCCCCGGCTGTGATATTTTCGAACAGATCCGCAAGGGGGATGTCTTCATGCATCATCCCTATCAGACTTTTGACCCGGTCGTTCAGTTTGTGGCGTCGGCCGCCTCGGATCCCGATGTGCTGGCGATCAAGCAGACTTTGTACCGCGTCAGCGGGAATTCGCCCATCATAGCGGCGCTGGCCAAAGCGGCGGAGAACGGCAAGCAGGTCACCGTACTGGTGGAACTCAAGGCCCGTTTTGACGAGGAGAACAACATTGTCTGGGCCAAGGAACTGGAGAAAGCGGGCTGCCATGTGATCTACGGCCTGCAGAATCTCAAGACCCACAGCAAGATCACGCTGGTCGTTCGAAGAGAGGAAGACGGGATCAGAAGGTATGTCCACCTCGGGACGGGCAACTACAATGATTCCACTGCCAAACTGTACACGGATATCGGCCTGATGACCTGCAGCGATCCGATCGGCGAGGACGCGACCGCGGTGTTCAATATGCTGTCTGGTTACTCCGAGCCCCGCTTCTGGAACAAACTCAGTCTCGCCCCCCTGTGGCTCAAGAACCGGTTTCTGCACCTGATCGGCAGAGAGGAGCAGCACGCCTTAAACGGAGAGATGGCGCACATCATCGCCAAGATGAATTCGCTGTGTGATCCCGATATCATCGAGGCGCTCTATAAGGCCAGCGCGGCAGGGGTCAGGATCGAACTGATCGTAAGGGGCATCTGCTGTCTGAGACCCGGGATTGAGGGGATCAGCCAAAATATCTCGGTCCGCTCCATCGTCGGCAATTTCCTGGAGCACAGCCGCATTTACTATTTTGAAAACGGCGGAACGCCGGAGGTCTATGCGGCCAGCGCCGACTGGATGCCGAGGAATCTGGACCGCCGCGTGGAGATCATGTTCCCGCTGGAGGACAGCGCGATCAAAGAGAAGGCCTGCCACATCTTAAAGACCGAGCTGGAGGATACCGTCAAGGCGCATATCATGCGCACGGACGGCACCTATGACCGCGTGGACAGAAGAAACAAGGAACTGGTCAACTCCCAGCTCCAGTTCTGCGGCGAGGCGGTCAGAGAAGCGGCGGCGCTCGCAAACGGGCGGGACAACCGCACCTTTATCCCCAAGGGTCCTTCGGAAATCGGGAACGGCGGCGCACAGTAAATGCGATACTTCTTAACATTTAGAGCCCTTTATGGTATCTTAAATATATATGGGCACCATTCAACATATTCCGCATTATGCGTAATACCGGAGCGAGTATTTCCGGAAAATCTTCAGTAAAGTGGAAGGGGCGCAGCTATGACACAGGTATCTGAAATCAAGAAATCACCTGCCAACCGCAAGACCGGCTACGAATA
>CACXGR010000099.1 GCA_902767235.1 uncultured Lachnospiraceae bacterium
CTTCCGTATTTTGACTCCTAGCACGCATGCCAGGTGGGTGTCCGCAGCCCAGACCTTTGCCTTCCACTGGCAGCGCGGATGCGCCGGAGGCATGACAGCCGTAAGGGCAATCTAAGATTCCCGTTTAAAGTAATTGTAGGTTCAAAATAACGGAAATATTGACATTTCAGGCATCCTTATTATAACACACTATTCCTGTTCATACAACGAGCTTCAGAAAGGTTCCGTCTGAGCAAAGAGCCATTCCTGTTCCCTGCTGTCCATGAGCGGTGCCAGCTCCTCCCGCACCCGTGCATGGTAGTCGTTGAGCAGTTCCCTGGTCTGCGGCGTCAGATATCTGACATCGATGAGTTTCCTGTCAAAAGGCACCCATGTGAGCGGTTCAAAAGCCAGAAAGCGTCCCCACTCGTTTGTCTCATGCTCCACGACCTCCAGGATCGTCTCAATGCGGATCCCGTACCTGCCCTCGAGATAGACGCCGGGCTCGTCGGAGACGATCATGCCGGGCGCGAGCGCTTTGTCCTGCCGCCCCGGAAATACCCTCCAGCGGATGGACGGCGGCGACTCATGCACGTTCAAAAAATACCCGATGCCGTGTCCGGTCCCGCATTTGTAATCCAGTCCCTCTCTCCACATGGGTTCTCTTGCCAGAATATCGAGATTGGCGCCCGTGCAGCCATCCAGAAATACCGCGCCCTGAAGCTGCAGGTTTGAGACAGCTGTCAGCGTATAATGCTTTCTCATCTCATCTGTCACCGGTCCCAGGGCGATCGTTCTTGTGACGTCCGTCGTGCCGGTCATGTACTGTCCGCCGGAATCAACGAGCAGCATCCCTTCCGGCTTGAGCTCGGCATCCGAGATGCCGGGCACCGCCTCATAATGCATCATGGCCGCGTTGGGCCCGTAAGCGGAGATCGTGGCAAAGGACAGTCCCATAAAATCCGGAAGGAGCGAGCGCAGGTGATCGAGATAGTGCGCAGCGCCGGACTCGGTGACAGGCTCCGCAGATGTGTCATTGACTCTTTCGGTCACCCACATGATGAAGCGGCAGAGCGCCGCGCTGTCCTGCCGGTAGCAGCTGCGGATATTGGACATCTCCACTTCGTTCTTGACGCATTTGAGCTCTTCCAGAGGACTTTCTTCCTCTTTGAGCCTGCAGGCTGCGTTTGCGGCTCCCTTCTTTGCCGCGAGATATACGCTGTAACTGATGGAGGCCGGATCGCACATGAGATCCCCTCTGTGGTCGTAGATCCCAAGGAAATCCTCAAGATCGTCGTAGGGAAGGAGCGAAATGCGGTGCAGTGCCGCATAGGCCCTGAGTTCTCCCGTGATCTCACCTTCCTGGATAAACAGGTACACATTTGACTGATCCACCAGCATGTGGCTGAGCGCCACCGGATTGCACTCCACGTCTTCTCCTCTGAGATTGAGGAGCCACATAATGCAGTCCAATTTGCTGTCGATATAAGACACACAGCCGTATTCTTCCGCTTTTTCCCTCAAACGGCCCAGTTTGGATTCGATATCCTCTCCTGTGTATTCATCGCCAAGGACGATCACCGGATGGCAGGGGAGACCGGGCCTGTCCTCCCAGATCCCGTCCGCCAGATCAAGATCTGTTCTCAGGGATCCTTTCGCCTTGCGCGCAGCCGCTTCCAGGGCTCTGCCCTCTTTGCAGGATACGCATCTTCCGTCGAATCCGAGAACGGAACCCTCTCCCATCTTTTGACCGAGGAATTCTCTGATCGTTGGTACGCCGGGTTCAGACATCTTCATCAGCCCGATGCCGGATCCTTCCAGTTCTCCGGCCGCCTGAATGAAATACCGCCCGTCGGTCCAAAGATAAGCTTCATCCATGCTGACTACCAGCGTCCCCGCCGATCCCGTAAATCCGCTGAAAAACTCTCTTGTCCGGAAATGCTCTGCGACATATTCGGAATTGTGAAAGTCGCCGGTGGGGATCATGTAGTAGTCGATCCCCGCCGCCCGCATGGCTGCCCGAAGCTTTTCAATTCTGTCTCTGTTTGTTATGCTCATTTTGATCTCCGTGCTCTTCTCTCATGCCGGCCGCCGGGTCAGGGCGCGCCGCATCTCAGAGTCCCAAAAACTTTCTGACTTCCTGCTTCATTTCTTCCCGGTCACAGACGATGTCATGCAGCACCGGCGCATCTCTCAGTATGCTGACGGCCCGGGGCACTGCGACGCCGGCGATCTCGCTGAGTCTGTCCGCCAGCTCGAGATCCGGCAGGGAGGTATCCCTGCCCAGTGCCTTCATGACCGATCCCTCAAATTTGAAAGGGCTCGCTGTGGAGTCGATCACGGCGGGTCTTGTGTCGCCGGTCTCTTCACGGTATCTTCTGTATACGCTGCTCGCCACCGCTGTGTGCGGGTCGATCACATATCCGTCGTTCTCATATACTTTTCTGATCTCCGCAGCCGTCTCCTCCTCGCTTGCGTAACCACTGACAAAGTCTGACAGCCTGCTCCTCATATCTTCCGTGATACTGTATTTGCCCTTTTCAGACAGGTCCCGCATGAACTGTGCGCACTTCGCCGCGTCATCTCCGCAGATGTGGTAGATCAGCCGCTCCAGATTGCTCGATATCAAAATATCCATGGAAGGGGAGCTCGTCAGCACGAATTCTCTGTTCCTGTCGTACTCACCCGTCGCAAAGAAGTCGAACAGTACCTTATTGGAGTTGGAGGCACAGATCAGCTTTCCGACCGGAAGGCCCATCCTCTTGGCATAGTAGGCCGCCAGAATGTTGCCGAAATTGCCCGTGGGGACGACGAAATTGACCGGATCGCCTTCCGCGATCACGCCGTCCGCCAAAAGTCTCGTGTAGGCGTACACGTAGTAGACGATCTGCGGCGTCAGGCGGCCGATGTTGATGGAATTGGCCGATGA
>CACXGR010000100.1 GCA_902767235.1 uncultured Lachnospiraceae bacterium
AGCAAAAACCACACGCATATACAGGAGGAAACGGCAGATGACAAATACGGAGAGACGGGACAGCGGAATGCTTTATATCACGGACGACGCGGTCATGGAAGAGCAGGCGGTCGCACGCAGGCTCTGCCAGAAACTGAACACGATGGACCGGTCGGATTTCAAGGGGATCCAGGAAGTCGCCAAAGAGCTCCTGGGAAAATCCGACGGCGCATGGATCAATCCTCCGTTTTACTGCGATTACGGCAAAAAGATCGAAGTCGGCAGGAATACCTTTATCAATTACAACTGCACGATCCTGGACGTTGCCAGGGTTCGGATCGGCGACTACTGCCAGATCGCGCCCAATGTCTCGATCTACACGGCGGGCCATCCCGTGCACCCCGCTGCGCGCAACACGCTGTATGAGTACGGCATAGAGATCACGATCGGCAACAATGTCTGGATCGGCGGAAATGTCGTGATCTGCCCCGGCGTTCACATCGGCGACAACACCGTGATCGGCGCCGGCAGCGTCGTGAATAAGGATATCCCCGCCTGGAGCGTAGCAGCCGGCAATCCCTGCCGCGTGATCCGCAGGATCACAGAGGAAGACCTCAAGACCTACTATCGGGGCGTGCCCGTCGACGAGGAAGCCCGGGCCAACATGCAGCAGCTCTGGGCGCAGAACACGGATCCGGTCAAGTATCCCTCTTCCCCGTCACCTTGTCGATAAGCGGAAAACACATGGGATAGACCGCAAAAAGGACGAATACGAGCACCGCATATCTTGCGGTCCTTACCAGACAGGCCGCCAGCGTCCCGCTCTCGAGGAAGGCCCCGGAAAACGGCATTTTTGTAAGGGTGCTCAGCACCGCCGCTGCAGCGATGCCTCCCGCCACCCTCAATATGCGGGCCGCCATGCGGTCTGTATCTTCGAAGGACACGAACCGCTCCTCGACCGGGATCGCCAGATAGAATCCTCCCATGACGCCCAGTGCGTAAAAATAGTCATTTGTCCGGCAGTAAAAGATCCCCAGGGCTGACACCGCAAAGACGACCAGATGAAAGAGATTCTCATTGCCGGTCTTTTCCTTCACGACCGGAAACAGCAGGAGGATCAGAAGTCCGATCGCCCAGCCGCCCAGCACGTCCGTCGGATAGTGAACGCCGAGCGCCACACGCGATATTCCGATCAGAACAGGCAGAACAGCGGTCAGCACGCGCAGGGCCCTGTTTTTGCACAGAAAATACAGGCTCCCGTATATCTCCATGGAATACATGGCATGCCCGCTCGGAAAAGAATAGCCCTGCGCGGCAATATCATACAGATCTGCGCCTTTTTTGACCGGCCTGATACATCGGATCTGTGGATGGTCAAAATAGGGCCGCCTACGCAGCGCGATATTTTTGATCATGGGGTTGGCGACCAGCGCGATCACGAGACCTTTTCCGATGTCCTTTGCCGCTTTTTTGTTCAGGCAGAAGTAGAGAATGCCAAAGATCAGGATGTAGACAACCTCTTCGCCAAGGCAGGTGATGACCTCCGCGATCTTTGCCCCGGCAGTGCCAAGATGCGCCTGCAGCCATATCATCAGTGTCACTTCCCAGTGAAAGTAAAACGTATTTCCAGTCATTTCATTGACTCCTCCTTTGCCCCTTCGGGGGCGGGCTCTCGCACTCTTTTCACCCCGGATTCCGTCACAGCGAGCCGGATCGGCACATCCGTCGCTTCCGTCACCAGCGCGCCCGTCTCCTGCACGTCAAAGGCGATCAGCACCGCTTTCCCGTCTTCCCTGCACCGCGGCAGATAGCGGTCATAGCAGCCCGCGCCGTGTCCGCATCGATTTCCCTTTCTGTCAAAAGATACACAGGGCACAAGTATGGCGTCGAACTTCTCCGGATCCACCGGCTCCGAGCGCTCCTCTGCAGGTTCCCAAATGCCATACGCCCCCTGTTTCCAGTCCTTCCTGCCGCATGGCACCAGGGCTTTCATGATACCGCCCGGCAGTGAGCGCGGATAAGCAACGCAGATCCCCCGCTCCTGTGCCCAGGTATTGAAAGCGTCCACGTTGGCTTCCTCCCATGTCGCCCTGTAGGAAAAAACCGTCTTCACGCCGGCAAACTCGTCCCCCGCAAAGAGTTCTTGCAAATATCTGCAGATCGCAGCGCTCTTTTCATCCCGCTCCGCCTGTGTCAATGCGCGGCGGCGTCTGATGGCGTCCCTTCTCTGCTGCGCCTTGCGCACGGCCGCGGCGTCGCAGGTCCGGCCGTCCATATAGTCAATCGCTTGTTCAAGTGTCATTTCTTTTCCCATCTGTATCCAATGACGCTGAATCGGCTCAGCTCAGCGCTTTCTCCACCCGCTCTGCCGCCGCTCTGTCGCATTCCACCGTGATCCTGGTGCCTTTTTCCGTATACGCCGTGTCCAGGACCACCGCGCTCTCCATCAGGAAAGAGACGATATGGCCGCGCTCATAAGGGATGAGGAAAGTTTTGGTGATCCTCTCCGCATGGAGGATCTCAAAGATCTCCCCGCACAGGAATTCGATCGACTCCCTCTCTTTGGCGCAGAGATAAAGGTTCACATTGCTTGTCCCGGCGACGCTCTGCTCCACGGATCCCATCATGGGATACGCGACCGGCGGATCCATAAGATCCGCCTTGTTGAAGACCGTGATCATGGGAATATGTCCCGCGCCGATCTCCGCGATGATCTTCTTCGTGACTTCGATGTGCCTGCGGTAGTGCGGGTCTGAACCGTCCACCACCTGAACAAGGAGGTCCGCCTGCGTCACCTCCTCCAGGGTCGATTTAAATGCCTCGACCAGGGAAGTCGGGAGCTTGTGGATAAAGCCGACCGTGTCGGACAGAAGAAACTCCTTTCCCCGCGAGACCGCAATGCGTCTCACGGTCGTATCGAGCGTGGCGAAGAGCATATCCGCCTCAAGGACCTGCCTCTTTTCGGCTGTCGTCTCTGCAGACGCATCAGACGGATACCGTGCGAGCATAGCGTTCATGATCGTGGATTTTCCCGCATTTGTATAGCCGACGAGCGATACCAGCGGCAGGCCCGATCCCTGTCTCTTTTTTCTCTGTGTCGCTCGCTCTCTGCTGACGTTCTTAAGTTCTTTGGAGAGTTCACTGAGCCTGTGGTCGATCGTGCGGCGGTCGATCTCCAGCTGCGTCTCTCCTTCGCCCTTTGCGGACATGGCGCCGGACGCGCCGCCCTGACGGTTCTGGGTCTCCCACATGCCGATCAGCCTGGGCTTGAGATAGCGGAGCTTGGCGAGCTCCACCTGCAGTCTCGCCTCCCTGGTCCTGGCCCTGCGCTCAAAGATCTCGAGGATCAGCGCCGTCCGGTCCATGACGGGGAGTTTCAGGCGTTTCTGCAGGTTTCGGATCTGGGACGGCGAAAGGGTGTCATTGAAGATGACCCGCTTCGCATCGAAGGCCTCCGCTATGGTCCGGATCTCCTCTCCCTTCCCGGCGCCGACATAAAGGCTGACATTGATGCGTGCCAGCGACTGCGTCACCGTATCTGCCGGTTCCATCCCGCACGCCTTGCTCAGTTCGGCGAGCTCCGACAGAGAGTGCCGGAACTCTTCCTCCTTTACCGGATCCTCCGCATTCGTTTCGCGCACGCCCACAAGGATCACCGTCTCCCTGCCATCCTCGGCGCGGCGCTCCCATATCTCATTCGCTCCAAAAAACGCTGCCATGATTATGCCGTTCTCCTTGTCACATTCGCCCTTGTCTCTGAAAATCTCAGAGCCAGCTACTATTCTAATACATTTTGGACAAAACAGCACGAACTTATGATCCTCATTCCATCCATGACAAAGATCTGACACCCCTTGCAATCTTCTTCGTTACCATATACAATACAAACTAGGTTAGTTTTTTATAACTTCGAACCGGGATGTACTATGAAATCATTTTACGGCTGCTGTCTTTTGACAGCCACCCTGAGGAAAGAGCGCCTCAGTCATCTGTCTGCGCACTGATCTCTTCCGTCTCGATCATAAAGCGGACGCTCCCCTTCTGCCCGTCCAGGATGCCGGAGAAATTATCGTAACGGTGCTCCGCGTCCCTGGCTGCACGAACGCGCCGGATCACCTCGAGGTACTCGGGACCCGCCAGCTCAGCCAGGCTCTGAATGCCTTCTTCATCGAACTTGGCGACGCCGTCCGCAAATTCGTTCATGCCATCCGTAAGGATCCCATAGGCGCTCCCGAGTTCCCCGCCCGCTGCGGAGACTTCTCTGAACGCACTGCTGAGTGCGCCTGATCCCTCCGCTGTCTTGCGGAGCGCATCTTCAAAGAGCACCAGCCCTGAGTTGAGTTCCATGCTGCCCTGGGACAGCTTCTTAACACCGTCTTTTAATCTCTCCATTCCCAAGGTGAGCTCCCCCAGCGGCTCCGCAGCGGAGGATATTCCCTGCGCATAATTGCTGACGACGGTCAGAGACGCTCCCATTTCGCTCAGGATCGTTCCGATCCCGCCGACCTCCTCTTCACTCAAAGCGCTCATATCGGGAAGGACAAGCGTTTCCACCTCTTCCCCTGCTGCCGCTATGTTTCCGTACCGGCTGTCCGCCTCTTCCTGCATCGCATTCATCAGCTCAGCGAGCAGCTCGTCCAGGGAGATCTCCACTTTCTCCGGATCCACCGACACATCCACCTTCTCCGGGTCGATGGATATTTCGGGTATATCTCCCGTCTCCGCTTCGATCCCGTCCTGTATCTGCGCGATCAGCTGCTCTTTTGCGGCAGCGATCTGTTCCCCTGTAAGTCCCAGATCATCGAGTGCTTCGCTCTCCTCCACCTTTTCGCGCACTGCTGCCCTGGCTTCATCCGCTGTCGTCTGCGCCGCATTTTCCATCGCTACGCCGACAGCAGCACCCGACGCTTCTTCGGCTGCCTTTCGCGCTGCCGCTTTCGCCTCGTCCGCAAGCGTTTCTGTCTGTGCCGCCACCGCTTCGTTCGCCTGCGCGGCGGCCTCTTCATTCAACTTCTGCACAAGTTCCGGGTCGGTCGCTGCAAGGACCGGGGCGGGATTTTCGTCGATCGCTTTTCGGAGCGCCTCCACCTTTTCTCCGTAGGCCGCAAGGTACTCATTATAGGCCGCCAGCCCTTTGGCGGCCTCCTGCACGGAGGAGAGTTTTTGGGCGAGGGCGGCCGAATTGTTCCCCAGAGACTTCAATGCCGCGGATGCCGCCTCTGCCGCCTGCCGGCTCTCCTCCGACGACAGGGAGGAGAGGTCGATCTTCGAGAGGGCCTCATCGACCTGCCCCAGGCCCTCCTGCAGCGCCGAGGACCCCTTCGTGATCAGGGAGATATTCCCGGCGAGCGCCTTGAGCCCCCGGTCCAGCGCGTATGTGCCGTCACCGAGCTTGGAGATCCCGTCAAAATACTGCTTCAGGTACCCGCCCATCTCCCCGCCGCCGTCCGCGAGTTCCTCTGCCGCGTCCTTCAGCTCTTTGGAAGCGTCAGTCAGTTCGTCCATATCGTCCGCTGCGTCCTCGAGATCACTCAAGTCCTCGTCTTTCACCTCGTCGAACAGCCCGGTGCTCACGACGGTGGCGGTGAAGTCGAGCTCAAACGCCTCGGCTCTCGCCGTGATCTCCACGTATTCGGGCAGCTCCACTTCCTCGGCCGGCTCGTAATCGGCAAGCTTCAGGCTGGCGGCCAGTCCCGGAAAAGCGAAGCCGATCACCGCCTTTTGATCGCCGAAGTCAATGATCCTTCCGTTTTCCACTTCCACATCGCTGAAGACGTCCCCGGACAGAAGGACGGCGGTCAGGACCATGAAGGGCACGTCTGTCTTGTTTTCATAGTCGAAACGGATCCGGACATCGCCGGTCTCGCCAGCGATCCTGTGGGCTGTCACTTCCTGCCCCTCCAGATAATAGGTCACTTTCGTATCCACAGGGAGCTCCCTGTCCGAGATACCCTTGTAGCGGATGTTTTCGCCGTGGTTCTCCCACAGATAGCGTCCTTCGCCGGCGCTCACATATTCCTCGTCTCCCTCGGTATTCTTGATCTTGGAGAGATCGGAGCGGTCTTCGACCGGGTCCGCCCCGCTTATCTTCGAGAGGGCCACTTCCACTGTCGTCTCTTTCGGGCTTCCGTACGGGTCCGCCTTGACATAGACAGTCTCTTCCTTCTCGCCCGGCCGGACGCAGGATCTCTCTCCGGCTGCCAGCAGTGCCTGCTCCGCCTCAGACAAGCTCCCTTCTCCTGCTGCCCGCTCATCCGCGCTGCCGCCCTGCGCCGTCTCCCCGGTACCGGCCGCGCTGCCGCCGTCGCTTCCGCTCCCGCTGCAGCCCGCTGACAGGACGATCAGGGAGGCACACAAGATCACGCTGATCCATTTTTTGCCCCATATATTGTGTCTTCTCATTTTCCGCCTCCACTCACTCCGCATTTTTGAGTGCCTCATCCATCGGGACCCTGCCGATCTTTTTGTATTCAAACACCGCGACTACTACATATGACAGCACGCCCAGCGCCGCCATCTGCACGTAGACCTTGCTGCCGACGTACAGCTCGATCCACCCCGTCATCTCCATTCGGATCATGATCTTCATGAGAAAGCGGATCAGCACCGTGACGCATGGGAGCGTCGCCGCAAAGAAGATCAGGTAGACCACCGTCGTGGACCGGATGTACAGGCGGCCGATCTCAGAGCCCGAATAGCCCAATATTTTGGCCATGGAGATGGACTGCGCGTTCTTCTCGATAATGATCTTGGACAAAATATAGATCAGTGCCATGAAGATGCCCACCGCGAAGAAGTCCACCAGATACATCATGCTGCCCATGGAGACATCGAGCTGTCTCGTCACTTTGGTCAGGGACTCCAGATCGATCACGGATCCGATATATTTGTCGTCGATATCCGTGATCGGCGTGTCCGAAAAGTAACCGGAAAAATATCCCTTCCCAAAATCAAAAAGTTTGTTCATCACATCCTTGTCCATAAAGACGCAGAGAGATCCGGGATAGTAGTAGACGCCGGTCACCCGGAACGTATACCGGTCAGCACTGTACTTCTCCTGCAGCTCGATGCTGTCCCCGGCAAAAATGTCGTATTTATCGGAATATGCCGATGAGATCAGTACGCCTGGAACGCCGTCGTCTGCATCACGGCCCGGGACGCCCTTCACATACCGGCTGTCCGCCGCGATCCCGTACATCATGATATCTTCGCTTCTGTAGGGTCCGTCGACGGGCGTGCGGAGCGTGTAGGCGCTGAACTTCTCCGCCGTCTCATTTTCGGTCTCGACGTCATTCGAAAACTGGATCATTTTTAGGGTGCTCCGCAGCTTGTGCTCCTCGTCCAGCGCGTCCAGCGGGATCTGCAGGATGTACTGATTATTGGCAATGAGGTTGTTCTTGATGACCTCCTGATAGTGGTCGAGCGCCTGCGGCAGCGCAAGCCCGAAGATCAGCAGGATATTGGCAAAGAAGATCCCGACCAGCAGGATCAGATAGCTGGGCATGTTCTGCGCGATGATCCGGATCCGGAACCGGTCAAAGAAGGGGATGACGCTGCTGAGCGGAAACGCCTTTTTGGTCCTGCGCCGGCTCAGATCCCTGCGAAGGAAGCGCAGCGGCGAGAGCCCCAGCGAATAGCGCAGGGTCGCCCAGGTGATCACCGCCATGATCAGGATCGGAACGGCCGTCGTCTGCACGAAGGCGTCCGCATTCCAGATCGTCACATAGGTCGGCAGGCTGTAGCTGTTGTAGTACATGCCGGCGCACACATCCTTGAGCACTGTATAACCCAGGATATTGCCGATCAGCGCGCTGATCAGCGTCACCAGAAAAGGCATGGCCATATAATGCCACACGAGTTCGCCCTTGGTAAATCCCATGGCGCGGAGCGTGCCGATCACCGGCGCTTCCTTGCTGATCGTGTTGCTGGTCGTGACACCGAATACAAAAGCGATGATCCCGATCATGATATACAGAAGCAGCTGCATCATCGCGCGGTCGCTCCCCATGTCCCTACCCGTAAAGCGGATCGCCTGGTTGGCGTACCTGGGAATATAGTTCTCCAGCGTGACCTCCCTGCTCATATCCTTCATCAGGTCCTCGCCGCGCTCGTTTTCCTCTTCCTCTGTTGCCGGCGGGTCGTTATATTTCCAAGAATAGTTAAAATACAGCTCTTTCTGCGGGTATCCCGCAAACTCTTCTTTGCAGCACACTGCCACGCCGAACAGGATCGCGTCAAACATCGTATCGTTGTTGTCGGAGAACATTGTGCTGTAGTCGGGCAGCGCCACCAGCCCGGTGATGAGCCAGCCGTCCTGCGCGCCGCCCGCAGCAGGCCGGATCCGGTCCCCGACTTTGAGTCCGTTGTTGTCAGCGTACATTCTGTCTATGGCGATCTCGCCCGGTGCGGCGGGAAGTGACCCTTCCATCAGGCAGACGAGATTGACATCCTCCCTGTCACTGAAAATACGCAGTGTACTCCCGTTTTCCAGCTGCACTTCCCTGTAAAAATTCTCATACAAAGAAACGCCCAGCTCCTCCACGGATTTCCACTGCGCCTTGTTCATTTTCTTCTGTGTGCGGAAGTTCCCGTCTTCCACATTGTACTTGGTGAAGCTCTCGTTATAGGCCTTGATCATGCTGCCGTCGGCCACCAGGAAACCGGATATGAATCCGATGGTGAATATCATCAAAAGAGCGATCACCGCATATTTGCCCAGATCATCCCGGAGGTCGCGGGCAAACCTGCTGTTAAGCGGATTTCTCTTCATGCCCCTCGCTCCTGTCTTCACCACTCAAGCTCCTGTGCGCTCACGCGATGCTCGTTTCTGACCGTATCGCGGATCTGTCCGTCCTTTAGACGCACGACCGTGTCTGCCATGTGCTTGATCGCGTCGTTGTGGGTGACCATGATGACCGTGTTTCCATAGGTGCGGTTCACCTGCTCGATCAGTTTCAGTATTTCCTTGGATGTCTTGTAGTCCAGGGCGCCCGTCGGCTCGTCACAGAGCAGAATGTCGGGGTTCTTGACGACCGCTCGGCCGATCGCGGTCCGCTGCTGCTGTCCGCCCGAGAGCTGGCTGGGCACCTTGCCGCGGTGCTCCCAGAGTCCCAGAAGGTGTAAGAGCTCGTCCACATCCAGCGCCTTGCTGCTCAGATAGGCGCCCACCTCAATATTCTCGCGGACGGTCAGATTCGGGATCAGATTGTACATCTGAAAGATGTATCCCAGATGCCTTCTCCGGTATAAAGTCAGTTTCTTCTCACTCATATGGGACATGGGCTCGCCGTCGATCACGATCTCTCCCTCATCCGCGCTGTCGATGCCCCCGATGATGTTGAGAAGGGTGGACTTGCCGGATCCTGACGGCCCGAGGAGAACGCACATCTCTCCTCTGCTCATGGAGAGGTCGATCCCGCGGAGCACCTCCACCCGGCTGTCGCCCTGTCCGAAGGACTTCTTGATCTGTTTTATTTCCAGAAACATTGCTGTATATATCCCCGCATGTAGTTAGGTTTTTTTAACTACTATAGTTTTGCACAGCTAACCTTTTGTGTCAAGTTCTCCTGCGGGAAACGCTCTTTCAGCGCAGAATTTCCTCCGCGACCTCTTTTTTGGACAGGCTTCTGTCCATCGCCTCCTTCTCCAGATAGTAATGTGCCTCTTCTTCCGTCATCTGTCTGGTCTGCATAAGGCGGATCTTGGCGCTCGTGATAATCCTGATCTCACTCAGGTTCTTTTTGAGGCGCACCAGCTCTTTGTCCTTGTCGTCCATGACGGTGCGGATCCGCAGCATAAAGGAAGCCGCTTCCGCCAGGATCTGTCTCTTGAAAGGCATGGCAATGACAAAGATCTGCTGATTTCTGCACTGGTAGGTTACCTGCTCGTAAGCCTCCTGCCGAACCAGCAGTATCGTCATGAGCTGCGGATGTCTCTGCGCTACATGGATGATCCCCTCGATGCCGGTGCCGTCGCTCAGCGGCATGACCGCGATCAGAAGATCCGCAGGCGCCTGGGCGCCCGCGCCGGACACGCCCCGTCTGATCTCATCGAGCGTGACGACCTGCTGGACCCGCAGCTGCCCTGCGCCGGACACGCCTCTGAGGATCTGGCGCAGAAGCAGTATGCTCTCTTCCTTTCCTGCCGCCGCAAGGACATAGCAGGACTTACTTCTTCCCTTCATATACGTATGCCTCCAGGCAGGATTGAGGCACATGGCGCCTCACCAGTTCACTCTCCGCCGCGCATTGCACCGCCTCCTGTCTGGAGGCCGGGAGCTGCTCCAGGCCCCGCATCAGAGCCGGATCTTCTCTGTAGAGATTTGCTTCTATGGACTGCGGGGGTGTCATATTTTGGCTCATGCCTTCCAGACCTGCGTAGATCAGCAGTGTAAAAGCGAGGTAAGGATTTGCCAGGGGATCCGGGGATCGCAGTTCGATCCTTCTGCTGCCGGACGGATCCGCCGGGACGCGGATGAGCTGCGAGCGGTTCTGTACCGACCAGCTGATGTAGCGCGGCGCCTCCATGCGGCCGAAGCGCCAGTAAGACTGCTCGGAGGGATTGAGGAACAGCGTGATCTCGCGGATGTGTTTGAGAATGCCGGCCATAAAGGCGTCCAGGTCCGAAGGCCTGTCCTTCCCGTCGATCCGGTGCACCGAGATGTTGAGGTGCATGCCGCTGCCGGGCTTGTCGGAAAGCGGCTTCGGCGAGAAATCGGCGGCGTAGCCGTCCGCCGCGCAGATGCTGCGAACTGCCCACTTGAACGTGGACGTGTTGTCGGCCGCTGTCAGCGGATCCCCGTAGCGGAAATCAATTTCCATCTGGCCGGGGCCCTGCTCATGGTGGGAGGACTCCGGCGTGATCCCCATCTCCACCAGCGCGTAGCAGATATCCCTGCGCAGGTTCTCGCCCGCGTCCAGGGGATCCACGTCCATATAGCCTGCCCGGTCGATGGGCTCGTCTGTCCTGCGCCCCCGCTCATCCTGCCGGAATACATAGAACTCCACCTCCGGGCCGAATTTCACTTCGACGCCTCTGGAACGGGCTTCCTGCATCGCTTTTTTCAGCATAAAGCGCGTATCCCGCTCAAAGATCGTCCCGTCCGGGTATACGATGTCGCAGAACATGCGGCAGACTCTTCCGTCCGCGGGCCTCCAGGGGACGATCGAGATGGTGGAAGGGTCAGGGCGAAGGAACAGGTCGCTGCGGATCTCCGCGTCGAATCCCGCGATGGCCGCCCCGTCGATGGAGATCCCGTATTTCATGGCTCTCTCCAGCTCACCGGACATGATCGCGATATTCTTCTGTGTTCCGAAGACGTCAAAATATGCCAGCCTTATAAACTCGACATCATTCTCTTCAATAAACTCACGGATCTGACTGTAGCTCTGCATTCTTATCTATTACCTCTTTTCTATCCTTCTCACTGCCGCCATCACGAGCCCCGCAAAGAGCGGGTGTGCCCGGTTGGGCCTCGATTTGAACTCGGGGTGTCCCTGTGTTCCAATATAATATGGATGCGCCCCCCATTCAATCATTTCTACGATCCTGCCGTCCGGTGAGACGCCGGAAAAAGTAAGACCTGCCGCTGCCAGATCATCTCTCATCTCATTGTTCACTTCATAGCGGTGGCGGTGCCTCTCATGAATCTGTGCTGATTTGTAGAGCCTGTGTGCCAGTGTGCCGCTCACAAGCACGCAGGGGTAGGCGCCCAGGCGCATGGTTCCGCCCAGCTGTGTGACGCCTTCCTGCTCCGGCATGAGGTCGATGACAGGATGGGTTGTCTTCGGATCGAGCTCCGAGCTGTTTGCGTCCTTCCAGCCGACCACGTTTCTGGCAAATTCGACCAGCGCCATCTGCATGCCCAGGCAGATCCCCAGAAAAGGGATTCTCTGTTCTCTCGCGTACTGCGCTGCCTGGATCATTCCCTCCGTGCCCCGGTTTCCAAAGCCGCCCGGGATCACCATTCCGTCGATTCCGGCGAGCGTCCCGCTGATCTTCGCCGGGTCCTTCTCGATCTCCTCTGAGTCCACCCATCGGATCTCCACATCCGCGTCATTGGCAAAGCCTCCGTGGTGAAGGGCTTCCACTACGCTTAAGTAGGAATCGTGCAGCTGGGTATACTTTCCCACAAGAGCGATGGTCACTTTGGTCTTGGGATTGCGCATCGCATACACCATGCGATTCCAGTCGGAGAGATCCGGCTCGGGACAGGGGATCCTCAGACAGTCGCAGACCGCCTCCGCCAGATGCTCCTCCTCCATCATGAGCGGGACCTCATAGATTGAAGAGGCATTGAGATTCTGCAGGACATGGGTGACGGGCACATTGCAAAACAGCGCGATCTTGTCCTTCATCGCCTGCGGGATCTCATACTCGGACCGGCAGACGATGATGTCCGCGCGGATTCCCATTCTCTGCAGCTCGCGGACGCTGGCCTGAGTGGGCTTTGTCTTGAGTTCCTCTGATCCGTGCAGATATGGCATGAGCGTCACGTGGATCATGCAGCAGCTGCCCAAGGGTTTTTCCTGCATGAACTGTCGGATCGCCTCGTAGATCGGCTGGGATTCGATGTCTCCCACGGTGCCGCCCACTTCGATGATCGCGATGGAAGGAGAACAATCGACCTCTGGGGTAGTTTGTTCCTGTCCCGGGGCGGAAACGCCCCCGGGAGTGCAAACGACCCCAGAGGTCGATTGCACCTGCGGCTCCACATAGAACCGGCTCTTGATCTCGTTGGTCACATGAGGGATGACCTGCACCGTCCCGCCGCCGTAATCACCCCGGCGCTCCTTGTTCAGGACGGACCAGTATATTTTGCCCGACGTCACATTGGAGTTGTGATCCAGGCTCTCGTCGATAAAGCGCTCGTAGTGGCCAAGATCCAGGTCTGTCTCCGTCCCGTCGTCGGTGACAAAGACTTCCCCGTGCTGGATGGGGTTCATGGTGCCCGGATCCATATTCAGATAGGGATCAAATTTCTGCATGGTGACCTTATATCCGCGCGCCTTGAGAAGCCTTCCCAGCGACGCCGCCGTGATCCCTTTGCCGAGGCCGGAGACGACGCCTCCGGTCACAAATACATATTTGGTCATTTCTACTGCTCCCTCAATGCTGTGTATCCCATCAGATATTCATCTACTTCCCGCGCGCAGCCCCTGCCTTCCACGATGTTCCAGACCACCAGTGACTGCCCTCTGTGCATATCGCCTGCCGTGAAGACTTTGTCGACATTTGTCCTGTAGTGATCGGGGCCCTCCGGCGTCTCCACATTGCCGCGCTGCGTCAGTTTCACGCCGAAGGCCTCCGCCGTGTAGGGCTCGCATCCCAGAAACCCTGCCGCGATCAGAAGCAGGCTGCAGGGGATCACCTTTTCGGTCCCCTCTGTCTCGACCAGCCGCCCGTTCTCAAAGTGCACCTGCACCGTTTTGATCTTCCAAAGCCTGCCCTTCTTGAGGATCAGCTCCTTGACCGTTGTGCTGAACACACGGGGGTCGTGCCCGTACTTGGCGATCGCCTCCTCGTGCCCGTAGTCGGTCTTGAGAACTTTTGGCCACTCCGGCCAGGGGTTTGCCGCGGTTCTTGTGACGGGCGGCGCCGGCATCATTTCCAGTGCCGTCACGCTGGCGCACCCCTGCCTGAGGACTGTCCCGATGCAGTCGTTTCCGGTATCTCCGCCGCCGACGATCACCACGTGCCTCCCTTTGGCATTGCCCCGCCAGCCGGGCGTTCCGCCCAGCACTCTTTTGGTGCTCTCCGTCAGGAAATCCACTGCGAAGCGCACTCCGCTCACCTGCTCTGCCTTCCCGGGAATCCTCTCCTCGTATTCCGGGCCCGCTGTCTCGGTGATCTTTACTGACAGGGATCTCGCTCTTTTGGCACCGCAGGCAAGTACTACCGCGTCAAAATATTCCAAGATCTCCGCAGCAGCCGCGCCCTCCACGTTGACGCCGGTCCGGAAGGTCACGCCCTCCTCTTCCATGAGTTCCCGGCGCCTTTCGATGACCGATTTGTCCAGCTTCATGTTGGGGATCCCGTACATGAGAAGCCCGCCGATCCTGTCCTCTCTCTCAAAAACCGTGACCAGATGGCCTCTGTGGTTCAACTGGTCCGCCACAGCGAGTCCGGACGGTCCGCTGCCTATGACCGCCACTTTCCTGCCGCTCCTGTGCTGCGGGATCCTCGGCGTCATCCACCCGTTCTTGAAGGCCGTCTCAATGATATAGAGCTCGTTGTCGTGAATCGTGACCGGCTCGCCGTTCATCCCGCAGATGCAGGCCTTCTCACAGAGCGCCGGGCAGACCCGCCCGGTAAACTCAGGAAAATTGCTGGTCTTTAAGAGCCTCGACAGCGCGTGCCGGGGGTGATTCAGATAGACCTGGTCATTCCACTCCGGAATCATGTTGTGAAGAGGACACCCCGTGACCATGCCGGAGAGCCGCATCGCGCTCTGGCACATGGGCACGCCGCAGTTCATGCAGCGCGCTCCCTGCTGCCTTCTCTCCTGCTCGCACAGGGGCAGGTGGAATTCTTCATAGTCTAACAGTCTCTCCAGAGGCTGTCTGTCAATGTTGCTCTGTCTTCTGTATTCCAGAAATCCTGTTGCTTTTCCCATAATCATCACCCTTCGGTAATTTCTCTGAACGCCTCCAGCACCGCCTTGTCTTGAGGAATCCCCTGTTCCTCATATCTGCCGATCGCCGTCAGCATCCGCTGGTAGTCCATCGGGACAATCTTCTTAAAGAAAGGAATATACGCCTCAAAATCGTCAAGGATCTGCTGTCCGAGATTGGATCCCGTCTCCTGCGTATATTCAGTCAAAATATCGCATAGCTCCGCAATATCATATTTCTCCGTGAGCTCCTGGAGCGATACCATGTCTTTGTTGATCCTCCGGTAGAGGCTGTGGTCGCGGTCCAGCACATAGGCGATCCCGCCGCTCATACCCGCCGCAAAGTTCTTGCCGGTCCTGCCCAGGATCACCGCGCGCCCGCCGGTCATGTACTCCAGGCCGTGGTCGCCGCAGCCCTCTGCGACCGCCACCGCACCCGAATTGCGGACGCAGAAGCGCTCTCCGGCAATGCCGTTTATATAAGCTTTTCCGCCGGTCGCGCCATAGAGAGCAACGTTGCCGACGATGATATTTTGGCTGGCCTCAAACTTGCTCTTGGGATCCGGCACCAGCACGAGCTTTCCGCCCGAAAGGCCTTTTCCGAATCCGTCGTTGGCATCGCCCGTCAGCCGGATCGTGACGCCCTTGGGCAGGAATGCGCCGAAGGACTGCCCGCCTCCGCCCTCCGCACGGATGACGAATGTGTCTTCCGCCAGGATGTTTCCGAAGCGTTTTGTGACCTCTGAGCCCAGGATCGTCCCGAAGGCCCTGTCCGTGGACGACACCTTCAAGCTGCAAATTACCCCAGAGGTCGTTTTGCCGCCAGAGGTGCAAATTGCCCCAGAGGTCGTTTTGCCCTCACGCAGCCCCTCCTCGAAAGCCGGCAGCAGCACCGCCATATCCGGCGTCTTCTCCAGCTCGAAATCGTAAAGGTTCTTCGGGGCATAGAGCCCGTAATTCCCGCTCTCCAGATCTTCCCTGGAGAGGACCGGCATGGGATGGTCGCCGAGGATCTGCCGCATATCCACCTTAAAGGCCCTGTCCGTGGTCAGCTCTTTTCTCACCCGCAGGCAGTCCGACCTGCCCGTCATCTCCGCCATGCTGCGGAAGCCGAGCCCGGCCATGATCTCCCGGACCTGCTCCGCGATAAAGAACATAAAGCGGCTGACATACTCCGGTTTTCCTTTGAAGCAGCTGCGCAGCGTCTTGTTCTGCGTAGCGATGCCGACCGGGCAGGTGTCTTTGGAGCAGACGCGCATCATCATGCAGCCGAGACATACCAGCGGCGCCGTCGCAAACCCGAACTCCTCCGCGCCGAGCAGGGAAGCGATGGCCACGTCTCTGCCGCTCATCAGCTTGCCGTCCGTCTCCAGGACGACTCTGTCGCGCAATCCGTTCTCCGTCAGGCACCTGTGCGCCTCCGTGAGGCCCAGCTCCCAGGGAAGGCCCGCGTTGTGGATGGAGCTGCCGGGCGCCGCGCCGGTTCCTCCGTCATACCCCGAGATCAGGATCACCTGTGCGCCCGCCTTGGCGACGCCGGACGCGATGGTGCCTACCCCCGCCTCGGAGACCAGTTTCACATTGATCCTTGCGTCTCTGTTGGCGCTCTTGAGATCGTAAATGAGCTGTGCCAGGTCCTCGATGGAATAAATATCGTGATGGGGCGGCGGCGAGATCAGCGCCACACCGGGCGTCGAAAATCTCGTCTCAGCCACCCAGGGGTACACTTTTTTGCCCGGAAGGTGGCCGCCCTCGCCGGGCTTGGCGCCCTGGGCCATCTTGATCTGGATCTCCTCCGCGCTGCACAGATACTCGCTGGTGACGCCGAACCTCCCTGAGGCCACCTGCTTGATCTTGCTGTTTTTCTCCGTCCCGAAGCGCTCCCTGAGCTCTCCGCCCTCACCGGTATTGGAGCGCGCGCCGATGGCGTTCATGGCGACGGCCAGCGTCTCGTGCGCCTCCGCGGAAAGGGATCCGTAGCTCATGGCCCCGGTCTTGAAGTGCCTCACGATCTCCGCGGCCGGCTCCACTTCCTCGAGCGGCACCGGATCACCCGCCGGCACGAATTCCAGAAGTCCGCGAAGCGTGTGCGGCCTCCCCGCGTCGTCCACCAGGTCCGTGTAGGCCCTGAACCGCTCGTAAGAGTCCTCCCGCACTGCTCTCTGCAGCGTCACGATGGTCTCGGGGCTGTACATGTGGTCCTCTTTGTCCCGGCCGCTCCGCAGATAGTGGAAGCCGACCGAGTCCAATGTCTCATCCACGCCCAGTCCCAGCGGATCAAAGGCGTGGTCGTGCCGGAAGGCCACGCCTTCTTCGATCTCCGCGATGCCGATTCCGCCCACGCGGCTCACTGTCCCGCCAAAATATCGATCGATCACCTCTTTCCCCAGCCCGATCGCCTCGAAAATGCGGGCGGACTGATAGGACTGGAGAGTGGAAATGCCCATTTTGGCCGCTATTTTGACAACGCCGTATAGAAGTGCTTTGTTGTAATCCTCTACCGCCGTGTGATAATCCTTGTCCAGAATTCCCAAATCGATCAGCTCCCCGATGCACTCGTGGGCCAAATAGGGGTTGACCGCCCGCGCGCCGAACCCGAGCAGGGTCGCGATCTGATGCACGTCCCTGGGCTCGCCGCTCTCCAGGATCAGGGAGACAGCTGTGCGCTTTTTGGTCTGCACCAGGTGCTGCTCGACGCTGGACACCGCAAGAAGAGAAGGGATCGGCACGTGGTTCTCATCCACGCCCCGGTCAGACAGGATCAAAATATTGCAGCCCGCAGCCGCCGCCCGGTCGACCGCGATGTTGAGCTGCTCCAGCGCTCTCTCCAGCGACGTGTTCTTGTAAAAGAGCAGGGAGATGGTCTGCGTGCGGAATCCCGGCCGGTCCAGGCTGCGGATCTTGAGAAGATCCACCCCGGTCAGGATGGGATTGTCGACCTCCAGCACCGTGCAGTTGCCGCTCTTCTCACCCAGGAGGTCGCCGTCCGAGCCGATGTAGACCGTTGTGTCTGTCACTATTTTCTCCCTCAGGGAGTCGATCGGCGGGTTGGTCACCTGGGCAAAAAGCTGTTTGAAGTAGTTGAACAGCAGCTGATGCGCCTTGGACAAAACAGCGAGCGGCGCATCGTGTCCCATAGACAGCGTAGGTTCCACGCCGTTCTCCGCCATGGGAAGGATCTGGTCCTTGACGTCCTCGTAGGTGTATCCGAAAACCTTGTAAAGGCGGTCCCTGACCTGCTGCGTGTGCACGGGGATCTTCCGGTTAGGAATCGCAAGGGCTTTCAGGTGCAGGAGATTTCTGTCCAGCCATTCTCCGTAAGGACTGCGGCCCGCGTAGTAGGACTTGCACTCCTCGTCGGAGATGATCCTTTTCGCCCTCGTGTCCACCAGAAGGATGCGCCCCGGCTCCAGGCGCGCCTTTTTCACGATATGTTCCGGCGCTATATCCAGTACACCGACCTCTGAGGCCAGGATCAGCCTGTTGTCATCCGTGATGTAATAGCGGGACGGGCGAAGGCCGTTTCTGTCCAGGGTCGCGCCCAGCACTTCGCCGTCGGAGAAGAGGATGGCGGCCGGGCCGTCCCAGGGCTCCATCATGGTGGCGTAGTAATGATAGAAATCCTTCTTGTCCTCGCTCATGAACGTGTTGTGCTTCCAGGGTTCGGGCACGATCACCATCATGGCCAGCGGGAGCGGCATGCCGTTCATATAGAGGAATTCCAGCGTGTTGTCCAGCATGGCGGAATCCGAGCCGCTTCTGTCTACGACCGGAAAGATCTTATCGATATCATCCTGCATGACGGGGCTTGTCATCGTCTCTTCTCTGGCCAGCATTCTGTCAATATTGCCGCGGATCGTGTTGATCTCGCCGTTGTGGGCGATCATCCTGTAGGGATGGGCGCGGTGCCAGGACGGCGTCGTATTGGTCGAGAACCTGGAGTGCACGATCGCGATGGCCGCCTCGTAGTCCCCGTCCTGGAGATCGTCGTAGAATCTTCGCAGCTGCCCGACCAGGAACATGCCCTTGTAGACGATCGTTCTGGAGGAAAGTGAGCAGATATAGGTGTCTTCGCTCGACTGCTCAAACTCTCTTCGCACTACGTAAAGCCTGCGGTCAAAGTCGATTCCTTTCTGCACGCCTTCCGGCCTCTTAATGAAGCACTGCTGAATGCAGGGCATGCAGTCGACGGCCGCTTTTCCCAGGATCTCCTCGTGGACGGGCACTTCGCGCCAGCCCAGCACTTCCATGCCTTCCTTCTGCGTGATCACTTCAAACATTCTCCTGGCAAGCGTCCTGCGCAGTGTGTTCTGCGGCAGGAAAAACATGCCGATACCATAGTCGCCCTCCTTAGCTTGTGCCACTTTGGCGATCCCGGCTGTGTCTGCCGCTTTCGCAAAAAATTTGTGGGAGATCTGCGTCAGGATCCCGACGCCGTCTCCCACTTCTCCGGTGGCGTCCTTGCCTGCCCTGTGCTCCAGCTTCTCCACGATGTGCAGTGCATCGTCCAGAACCTGATGGTCTTTTCTGCCGTCAATATTTACAATACTTCCGATGCCGCAGGCATCGTGTTCCTGTTGGTACCACATAATATTTCCTCTTCAGGCGGGTATGGGCTTCTGCCGATTCAGTGCCCTTTTATAGCCTTTAAGGGCACTGGATCGGCAGTTTTCTCTATTTCTTACTGCTTTTGCCGTTTAAGTGCCTTTTTATAGCCTTTAAGGGCACTGAATTGGCAGTTTTCTCTATTTCTTACTGTTTTTGCCATTTTAGTGCCCTTTATCAAACTTTAAGGGCACTGAATCGGCAGTCGATCAGAGCAAGCTCACCCAAGGGCTCACCGGAGCGAGAACAGCATCTTCTCATAGGTCGGATACGGCAGGTACTCATCCGGAATGATGGCCTCCGCCTTATCCGTCCAGCCGCGCAGAGCCTCCATTTCCGCCAGGACCGTCTCGTGATAGAACTTCGCCTGCTCCAGGATGTCCTCGATAGCCTCCGCCTTTGCGGTATCCGCAGCCAGCGCTTCCATAGACATAAGGATCTGCTCACTGGTCTCATCCAGCGTCTTCAAAATATCGCTCTCATAACTGCACTTGCTGCCCGGCAGAAGGTCTCTCTTCTTGAGGGCTTCCGTCGTCACATCCTTCATATAGCGTACAAGGCCGGTCGTGAAGTCCTTTCGCACCATCTCCATGAGCGTGAGCGCCTCGATGTGAATGGTCTTGGCGTAGTTCTCAAGAAGGATCTCATATCTGGACAGCACTTCTTCCTTCGTGAAGATGCCGTGCTTTGTGAAGAGCGAAACGGACTTCTCGGAGATGAAGTGCGGCATGGCATCCGGCAGAGAGCCCAGGTTTGCCAGTCCTCTGCGGGCCGCTTCCTCCACCCACTCTTCTGTATAGCCGTTGCCGTTGAAGAGAATTCTCTTATGCTTAGCCAGCATCTCACGAAGAAGCGCATGAACTGCCTCGTCCATATCCGCCGGTGCCACATCGGCCAGCGCCTCGTAAATCTGAGTCAGCGCTTCAGCAACCGCCGTGTTGAGCACAATGTTGGGGTTAGCCACGGAAAGCGAGCTTCCCGGCATGCGGAACTCAAACTTGTTGCCGGTGAAAGCAAACGGCGAAGTCCTGTTTCTGTCCGTCGTGTCGCGGGTAATATGAGGCAGCACGTGGGCGCCCATGCCCATCTTCTTTTTGCCCGAACTGTGCGCGGAAGTACCGTCCTCGACAGACTGCAGGACATCTGCCAGTTCATCTCCCACGAATATAGAGATGATCGCGGGCGGCGCCTCGTTTCCGCCAAGGCGATGGTCGTTGCCTGCTGTCGCGACGGAAATCCTGAGGACCTCCTGGTACTCGTCCACCGCCGCGATGACGGCCATCAGGAAGACCAGGAACTGCAGGTTCTCGCCCGGCTTCTTTCCGGGATCCAGCAGGTTCTCACCGGTATCGGTGCTGATGGACCAGTTGTTGTGCTTGCCCGAGCCGTTGATGCCCTCGAAAGGCTTCTCGTGCAGGAGGCAGGCGTATCCGAAACGGTCCGCCACCTTCTTCATCACTTCCATGGTCAGCTGGTTGTGGTCCACCGCCACGTTGGCCGTCTCAAAGACCGGCGCCAGCTCATGCTGGGACGGCGCGACCTCGTTGTGCTTGGTCTTGGCCGGAACGCCCAGCTCCCAGAGCTCCTTGTCCAGCGCGTGCATGTATTCGGATACCTTGGGCTTGAGCACGCCAAAATAGTGATCCTCCATC
>CACXGR010000101.1 GCA_902767235.1 uncultured Lachnospiraceae bacterium
AAGCGAAAAGCCTTATATCAGATGGGGCGGAATGTATGTAGAGCTTAACGAAGAACAGAAAAGAGAACTTAAAAAGCTGGTGGCGGCATAAGAGCCGCCACACATAACAGAAAGGAAAACAAAAATGAAACTTTGGAAAGTGACTGTTAATAATTGGGGATGGAGCAACGCAAGGACTTACTACTTCAAAGACAAGGCCGAAGCGAAGAAGTTTTCCAGCAAATATCCCGCATCTGATGGCGTTGAGTATGCAGGAAACTTCACAGTGAAAAACGCGAAGCGTCTTCTGCTTGAAGATGATGAAGATTAAGAAAGGGGACTATCATGAATAACAAGATCTATCACACATGTTTATCAGAAGCTCTCAACTACTCTGATCGGGATGCATTTGTCTCTGATCTGGCTCTGTCTTCCATCTGGGGAGACTGGGCCGAAGAAATCCCGGCCAGCCGCATCGACTGGCTGCGCCAGATCTGGACCGCTGCCCACCGCTCGATCAAGGACATCTGCAAAGATGCAGGACTCACACAGCGCGGCCTTGCTGAGCGTTTCAACATCCCGGCCCGCACGATTGGCAATTGGGCGACCGGTGAGCGTGCTTGCCCGGAATATACAAGGATCATGATGCAGGAGCTCCTTGGGCTGGTCGGCCGCGATCCCATCGAATATAATCTAATCTACTCGGTTAGAGGCCGTGAGGAAGTTGTCTTTCGCGGATCTTGTGCAGAGGCCTCAAAGGCTGAGGATGAGCTCCGTGCGGTCCTCAGAATCAACGATCCGGAAGGCGTCGAGAGTGACTGCTACGTCAGAAGCGACGCACAGCTGCAGGCCATCCAGCGCCGGAAGGATCTCTTTGATCAGCTGACAGATGAAGAAAAACACGATTACATCGTTGTAGACGGGAAGAAGTATATCCGTAAGATTTGGGAAGCAAATAACTAATTTCTACATAATAAAAGAACCCCGGAAGAGATGAGTCTCCCGGGGTGTCTTTATTTGAAAAACAGTTGCGCGCAGAGCTGCTCTTCTCACACTCTTTTGACCTTGCTCAGCTGAATCCAGCCGGCGCCGCTCTTGAGCTTGCCATATCCGCTCTTCTCGGCGACAATCGTGTAGATGCCCACCGGACAATCCTTAACCTTCGCGCCAGCAGGTGCCTTGAGGATCGGGATCATCTTGCTTACCTTGACGAGATACGGCACCTCTGCCGGTGCGGGGTCTCCCTTGCCAAAAGGCACGTCCCAGGTGATGACTTTCGATCCCTGCCTGGCCGTCGCCTTGCCGCCTTTGATCGTGATTGTAATGTCAGCGTCCAACTGCCACACCTTGACGCCCTGCTCGCGCATTCTGCCCGATCCGTAGCGCGTGAATCCACAGGATCCCGGCGTGCCCTGTTCGTTATTGCACTGTATCGCAAAAATGCACCCGTGTACAACGAAGATCCTTGCCTTAGACTGCGTGCCATTGTTGCCATGGTGTCCGACTTCGCCGCCCTTTACTACGAGATCATACGCCTCGATAAATTTGGCCGCGCACGCGTCGCCCGCCGTGATGTAGTACGCCTGGCGGCTGTACAAACAAATGGAACCATCATTCACATATGCCCAGCCCTCGCCGGTGTCGTACTCGCTCCATTTTGTCGGCTGTTCTCTGTACGCTTCGAGTTCGATGTCGCCGCACTTTATCACAGTCCCGGTTTTCACATAATGTATCTTCGCGCCTTTTTCCTTTGCCAGCTTAATCAGCTTTGTAAGGTATGCTTTGTCATCCGCAACGCTCTTGCCGTTCTTCGTGCCGTCCCCGGCCAGTTTGAGAGAGGCCGGCAGATACACCCAGAGATTCTTTACCGTTATGCGCTTGTCTTCCAGCATACGGAAAATGCCGCCCAGGTGGTCCGGGTGCGCGTGTGTGCCCACGGCGTCCACGGTCGTAAGGCCGTTATCTACCATGTAATCACTCATCTTATTGGCGGCGGGAGAGTGCTTCATATAGCAGTCGATAACCAGCGTATTCTTGTCCTGATCGTGCCATATGCACCCGGCGCCGTTGCTGTCGTAGGGGGATTCTTTTCTCGTATATCCCGGATACCAGATTGTTATCTCTTTTGCCTTTTTCTTTGTTTCTTCTTTTTTTGTATCCGTCTTTTCTGTTTTCTTTGTTTCTTCCGTCTTTTTCGCCGCGTTGTACTTGGTCAGCCCGTACTGTTCGACCAGGCGGCAGATTTTTTCAACGTAGTCCGGGGCTGTCGCGTAGCCGCCGTTCTTGATGATCTGCGCGGCCTTTTTGTAGTCTGTGCATCCTACCAGGCCTTTGTACCTCAGGGCTTGGCCGTTCTTCGCGCCCGCCAGGTATGCGCTGTGGTCTCTGATGCTCTCGGCGTAAGAATTGTAAACGCGGAAGTCCGCCTTCACGGTCTCCGTACCTGTGCTGTACACTTCCTTTGTGTCCTTCGTGCAGACGCGCTTTCCGTCCCATGTGGAGCCCGGCCATGTGTTGCCGGAGAGATTCTTTTTCATGCCGAAGAGGTTATTCGCGTGCTTCGCCAGTTCACTGCGTCCCCAGCCGCTTTCGAGAATCGCCTGCGCCATTGTTACCGCCCCGCAGATGCCGCTTTTAGCCGCGTCAGCCTTCACGAGAGGCGCTATTTCATCAATGAAGACCTCTGTATAAGGTCTCTCTCTGTTCGTCTCTACGGGTTTTTTAACACCTTTCTTATAGTCTGCTTCCAGGGCGGCTCTGGTCTTCGGGCCGTATACGCCATCGATCGCCAGCCCTTTAATGCGCTGATAGGTCCGCACGGCGCTTTCTGTATCCAGGCCGAAGGAACCGTCCGCGCCGCATCCGCCGCAGTCGTAGCCGCAGGCGATAAGCATTTTCTGCATCTTTTCCACGTCGTCGCCCTGGTCGCCTCTGCTGAGAGAGGGAACGACGGAAACGCCGGTAAGGCGGGCTTTGAATTTCTTCCATTCTGCATCGCCTCCGACAGCGCCCCAGCCTGGGACGCGCGGGCAGCTCTTCCCGGTCACATCCCAGTGACGGATTACCCTGTCCGCCGGGACATTGAACTTCTGCATCAGATATTTGGTCAGCTCAACTGCTGCCGCCACAGCCTTGGCTGTGAACTCCCAGTTCTTGCCGTTGTTGTGTGTGCAGATTTCGATTCCGATGGAATTACGGTTCGTGCACTTCCCGTGGTAGGGATGGTGTGAGCTCTCCAGGGATCCTCCGCAGTGCCATGCGTAGTACTTGGCAGGGTCACAATACTCGTAGACAGCTCCGGAGCGGTCGACAAAGTAATGTGCGGAGGCTCCGCGGTCGCCGCCATTGAAATATGAGACATTATTGGCTGCGGTCCCCTCTGAGCCGGTATAATGGATCACTATATACTGGACCTTCTCTGTGCGCTGTCCGCAGTTCCTGCCGGCGCGGAAGTTCTTATTCTTGATGATATTGATACTCATGCCTTCCTCCATATAAAAAAAGAGGCCCGCAGGCCTCTAGTCACTTTGTATTTTTTTCTCCTTTGAGAACGTCTATCGCGTTCGTGATCGCGTCCGGGATCGGGACTCCCATGAGTCCGAAATTTTCGATTATCGAGAGTGCCTCATTGCAAATAAACGCCATGCAGGCAGCGTCTCTTACAAAGTTGGTCCCTGCGACCTGGTCGAGATAGTAGGCCATCAGCACAGCGCAGAGCATGGCCATTTTTCTGAGTAATCCCTTGAGGCCGGCTCTGCTCTCGAGTGCTCCGGACTCT
>CACXGR010000102.1 GCA_902767235.1 uncultured Lachnospiraceae bacterium
GAGCCAAAACTCGAGAGCCAAAAACAAGAGGAGCCGCCCATGTACCCGCCCATCCACGCCAAACCGCAGGAAACATATACCTTCGATCGTCTCAAAATGCTATGGGACCGTTACCCGCAGTACCACGACATGAACACTTTCGCCACACTCGACGAACTTCTTGAAGAACACGTGTCATATCAGAAAGATTTTGACGAACTGCGCGAGGAATATGTAGAAGGCCATTATGATCGCTTCCTCATTCAATTGTCCTGGTCGGATCTTGCCTACCGATATGCGACCATGAAGCTGATTGAAGCGGCAGCAAGAGCAGAAGCTCCCGCCGGCATCCCAACCGGTACCGCTCCGTGCTCTAACCCCTATGTGGACGATTTTATGTCCCAATTCACCGATTTTGACACCGACCGCAAAGCCTGCTTCCTGTTCCCGGAGAGTTTCGTCTCACAATTTTTTGTCATAGCGGAAGTCTGCAAGGAGGCAGAGATCTTCAAGCCTGTCCGCAGCCTCTTCCCGGACGAGGAGAAGGTCCACTATCTGGCTGTTTTTGACAAGAGTGACATGGACTCCGTCCTTTTGATGTTCCACTTGCTTTACACAAACACTTCACAGGAGGTTTTCGGCGGCTATTCCCTGTACGATTATTCGCTGCCCTGGTACCATGATCATCTGTGGGAGGGAGGAACTGTGCTCCGCTCTCCTTATCTCCCCGATCGCTTGGCAAAATATCAGGGAAACCTCCCCTTCCATCACAACCCGGTAAAGACTGTCCACGTAAGGCGCAACATCGATCATATCCTGGAATGCGGATACTTTACCTCAGAGCTCGAATTCTTCCTGAGTCTCACCCGGGTCATCATGCCCTTCTTCCAGTGGTGGTACACCGACCTGGCTCAATACGAGGAGAAAGACGGCTTCCGCACGAACTGGCGCCTGGCCCGAACAAAGATAAGGACCAAGCTCACCGCCGATGATGTGATCCGCCCCAAATGGAAGCACGAACTGACCTTGTTCCACGCAGTGCACAGGCGTCATCCCGATACGCTTTACCAGTACCGCCCCGAGTGGCTCGGCCGCCAAAGCCTGGACCTGTATATCCCCTCTCTCAGGACCGCAATTGAGTATCAAGGCGTCCAGCATTATCATCCAATTGAATTTTTTGGCGGAGAGGAGGCACTGACGCAGCGCCGGCTCCTGGACCGTCAAAAAAGAGAACTATGCGAAGCAAACGAAGTTCGCCTGATAGAATGGCCTTACAGTATCGACCCGACAGAGTCCAATATTCAAAAAATGCTCTCCGGGTAGCCTTTCCCCTTAAAAGCGACCTTTAAGGTAGAATGACCCCAGGTGGGGTCAAACTACCTTAAAGGTAGGGTGACTCATACCTTTCGCGTGATTCGCCGCCGCATCGGCCTGGCCTATTTTGCATCTTCCAAAGAGTCGCTGTTCACAGGAAATGTGAAGTATGTATCCGGATAAGGCTCGTTTTTCAGTGTGAAATGCCACCATTCCTCTGCCAGCGGTTTGAAGCCGTGTGCCATCATCGCGTCGCGCAGGATCATGCGGTTTTCGTACTGCTCGTCCGTGATCCCTTTGTAATCCGGGTGACTGCGCCGGCCAAAATAGTCAAACGTGCCCCCCATATCCACTTCTTTTTCCGTTGTCATATCAAAGATCGTAAGATCAACTGTGCTTCCGCGGCTGTGGCCGGAGTGCTCCGCGATATATCCCTGCGGGAAAAGGACGTCCTTCTCCAGCTCCGGATAGAAGTATTCCTTCATACGGATATCGTCTTTGTCTTTGGCCCACTCAACAAAATTTGTCACAGCCTTCTGAGGACGGTAAGCGTCGTAGATTTTCAAGCGATATCCTTTTTCTCTCAGATCGTCGCTCACTTCCTTTAGAGCTTCTGCCGCCTCTCTGGTCAGAAACGCAAGGGGTTCTTCATAACCGTCAATCCGGTCTCCGACGAAATTATAAGTCGAATAATATCTGATCTCCAGAATTGCATCCGGTACAACATCCGTGAGTAGTACAAAGTCCGAAGAATCATTGGAGAGTTTCACGCCGTCATCACTTACCGTTTCGGCCGCCGCAGCTTGTATTGCAGGTGCCGCTGCTTCTATTGCAGGTGCCGCTGCTTCTATTGCTGCGGCAGTATCTTTTGATGCGATGCTTCCGCAGCCTGGCATACACGCAGAGAGCAAGATGCATATCATGATCATTAATGCTGTCGCGCGTCTGTTCTGCTTACCGCCTGAATTCCTATGCCGCATTTGAATACCTCCCTGAAATAATAAGC
>CACXGR010000103.1 GCA_902767235.1 uncultured Lachnospiraceae bacterium
CATACGAAAAGAACTCCGGCCGTCGCCGGAGTCCTTTTCTGCCTTTCAACTTCGTGATTTCTCACTCATAAACAACCAACCTTGTATTGGTCGGAATGTTTTCATAAATCCAACGAGCATTACCGATCGAAAGTCGAATGCAGCTCTTTGACAGATTCATACCGAGTCTGTCATCCACAACACCGGCATCTTCAGGATCGCCCCAGCTCCAAAGATCGAGCAGGATCGTGTGGATCATGAATCCGGCAGTTGTCCAATATACATAGGCCGCGCTTGACAGCTCAAATGTCTTCCATCCATAGTCATTACCCTGTTTGTAAGTCATCTTAAACTGTCCGGAGGGAGTTCTCGAATTGGGCGCACCGCAGGTGAGATCCCACTCACCCTTGATCCTCTTCCACTCTCCTCTGTTGCCTTTATAGACGCAAAGCTTGTGGTTTGTCTTGTCAGCAAGAATGAGATACTTGGTATCGCTGCTGTATCCCTGAGCTTTCGCGTCCATCTCGTTGTTGGTCTTGATGACTGCTACGCCGTCCTTGCCGATGATCTTTCCGTCTTTCTCCTGGTTTACAGCTACAGTGCCATTTGCATACGTATAGAAATGGTTTCCTACATCTGTAACGCGCCAGCCTTCTTTCGTCGTCAGTTCTCCGTTTTTCTCAAAGAAATAATAATTCTTTTGAATCTTGTACACGTGAGGGCCCTTAAACATTGAGCCGTCTTTTGAAAAATAATACGCTTTTCCGTCCGTTTTCAGCCAGCCGGTCTTCATCGATCCGTCCGGATTGAGATAGAACCATCTGGTCTTGGACAGTTTCAGCCAGCCGGTCTGCATTGCGCCATTCTTGCCGAAGTAATACCATTTCTTCTTCAGCTTCAGCCAGCCGGTCTTCATCGATCCGTTCTTGAGCATATAGTACTTCTTGCCCTTTACGGTGATCCATCCGGTCTGCATTGCGCCTGAGGCGTCAAAATAGTAATACTTGCCGTCAATCTTTGCCCATCCGGTCTTGTTCCCTTTTTTGGTCACATAGTACCAGATCTTACCTTTTTTGACCCAGCCCAGCTTGATCTGTTCTTTTTTCTTGGCCGTTTTCTTTGCTGTGTCGGCCGCACTCATTGTGAATGTAGTGCCTGCCTGATACTGCCTGGCACTGACGGTATTGCTTGCTGCGCTTACACCCACTGACGGAACAGAAGATACACTAAGAGCAGCCACGAGTAACATTGCGGTAAGACGTACACGTTTCATAATCCCTCTCCTTATATAATTACGCATTGTTTTAGGTACATGTTTAGAAAATCATGCGACAATATAAGGAGTGAGTGTCTATGCACGCTCGCAAATATCATCACAAAGTTGTTTGGCAAGTTTTATATTACACGATTGTGAATTTAATTGCAAGCATTTTTTAATATTTATGTAATATATTTTATTATTTTATTAATTTTTTAATCCTCTTGTTAATATTGATTCACAGTTGATCAGGGGAGCCGGTTTTATACCGAAATAACCGAAAGAAAGTCAACTTTCTCCGTTTCAATTCGAAAGCTTTTCCATTACAATCCGCTTGTAATAAAAATGAACTGCGTCTTCCGGACCACAAGATCAGTAGTCCGGCCGCAGCGACAGAAAGCAAGAGGTTTATAGAATTTATGTTTGATGTTATGAACTATGCAGAAAGAAACGATGTTGAAGTTTCCGTCCGCAAAGGTCACGACGGGCGGACAGTATGGGAAATCTTTCTCAGAGATCACAGGCTCAATATGACTGAGTTCACACGTATCATCGATATAGAGATCAGAGGGCGCCTTGACCAGGATGCATATATTGAGCTTCGATGTGAAGAAATGATGGACAGAATTCGATCTGCCCGAATGAAAAATGAATATGCGGAGATCGAAAACGCCGGAAAGGATAAAAAAACCGCTCAGCAGCCTTGCGCTGCCGGGCGGTTTTTCGTATCCATGTTCACGGGTTCTCCTTCTTTTCTTCACCCCAGTTCTCCTGCATATTTTGAAGAGCCTTTCAGGCAGATATCTATGGCTTCCCGGTTCAGGTCCTCTCCGATCACGATCAGCGCTTCCCTCCCGTTTTCGGTCACTTCGAATTCCTTTTTCAGAGCGTCTGCATTGATGCGAAGCCACCTGTTCTCTCCCAGCTTTACAAATCCTTTGATCCTGTGCACGTGCCCGCACCCGGGATCCTCAAATATCCGATTCACCGCTTTTCGGATCCCGCTCTCATCCATAGACACGTAAAAATAGAACAGCGAGCGAAAATGGTTCTCTTTTTCTACCTGGTACTTGATATGATCCTCCAGCCTGTATCCGGATCTCAACAGTCTGTCGAGATCCAGTCCGCCCTTTTCATCCCAGTTTTCAATGATCAGGTCGTCTGCAAATCTCCGCTTACAGTGAAACTCTTCCATGACCTCATTGAGAAGATCCGACGTCCTGCGGATCTGATCGGGACTGACACATTGCACCTTGCTCAAAACCACGCATCCTGCGTTCGCGATCTGCGACGTCAGAAGATAGGCAGCCTCTTCAGACAGATCCGGATCGATCGCCGCACTGACCACTGCGATCACATTTCCCGCTTCATACCAGCGGTCGAGCGGCTCTTCTCTGAGCGTGTCAAAAAATTCATCCACATCATATACGCCTGATGGCTCCACGATCACCCGGTCGTATCCCATCATTGCCATTGAGATCAGCTTTGTCTTAAATCTGCGCATATGCGCCTCATGGCCATCGCCTCCGATCACCATTTCCAGCTCGCAGTGCTCCCCCAGAAGGTCCTGCAGAAACATCATATCGACATTGACTGCGCCGTGATCATTTTCCAATATGCATATATGCTCACCCTTTTCGATCAGATGCTTCGCATAGAGATGAATGAGCGTCGTCTTGCCAGAGCCCAAAAAGCCTGTGATCAGATCAATTTTCATTTGTTGAACCTCTTCCTGACCGCTCACTTCAGTTCTTCCGAATAATACGGCACGACCAGGTGCGTCCCCGGAGAGACTTCAGGATATCCCGTATCATCAAATACCAGATTATTGATGCGGCACAGCTCCTTCACATAATCTTTCTGTGTTTCATAAAACTCCCTGTTGTCATAGCGCTGAACAATGTCCAGCAGATTTTCCTGATATCCCACTGTGATCGTATCATAATACTTATATGCCTTCGGAAATTCTCTGCTGCTTGCGCGGGAGCCGATCCCTGTAAAGATCGTGATCATAAGTGCGGCTGCAACGCCCAAAAGCGCGTACCTTGCCGCGCGCTCTCTTCTCTGCATTGCTCTGCGCATGTTCTGGCGTCTCTTTCTCTTTCTCGCATCAGAAGATTTCCGACGCGGTCTGTCCTTTCCTGCCGCGATGCCGGTGTGCTGAGCAAAATCATATACTTCACAGCTGTGTCCTGCCGCCGATCCGTTTCTTCTGACTGTACCGGCCGTCTTGCGGGAAGGTGTATAAATTGTATTGCGCACCTGACTGGGGTCCGCCTTTCTCACTGTATTTCCATTGACACAGGCGATCAGCTGGATTTCTTCCCGCCTTTCAGAAGCCCTCATCTGACCATATGCTGCCGTATCATATCCGTTCCTTTTCATAACGTTCCCCTTTCCGTCCCGAGTTACTGCGAACCTACGTTTGCCTGTTCTTATTGTATCGAACGTTCATTCGGAAGTCAAGAAAAAACGAACATTTATTCTGAATATATGTTTGCTTTTTGCAGTGAGAGACTTTATAATATGAGTATAAAGAAATCAGGAGGTATATGATATGCCCGCTAAAATTTCAAAAAAGCAGCAGGAAATACTCGATTACCTGAAGGAGGAGATCCTCTCCAAAGGTTATCCCCCTACCGTTCGCGAGATCTGTGAGAAGGTCGGTTTGAAATCCACCTCTTCCGTTCATTCCCATCTCTCCACGCTTGAAAGAAACGGTTTTATCCGAAGGGATCCCACAAAGCCCAGAGCGATCGAGATCTGCGATGACAGTTTCCAGATGGTCCGCACCGAAATGGCTTCTCTCCCGATCGTAGGGAATGTCGCTGCCGGACAGCCGATTCTGGCCCAGGAGAACATTGAGAACTATTTCCCCGTTCCCGCCGAGATCATGCCTGCCGGCGATTCATTTGCGCTCAGGGTGCGCGGCGAATCAATGATCAACGCCGGCATCTTCGACGGCGACCTCATTTTTATCAATTCCTGCAGCACTGCCAGGAACGGAGAGATCGTCGTTGCGCTGGTCGATGACGAGGCGACCGTAAAGACTTTTTACAAGGAAGACGGATATATACGCCTTCAGCCCGAAAATGACACGATGGATCCTATCATTGTCGATCACTGCACCATCCTCGGCAAGGTCTTCGGCGTATTCAGGAGGATGTAAATTCGGTTTTCTATCAAAGACCGCCGCCCCGGGAATCATTCCCGTGGCGGCGGTTTCATGTCCGGTATTCTGATCAGAGCTTATCGATATCGACCTGTTTCCCATCTCTCCAGATTCTCTCCAGGTCATAGAGAAGCCTGTATTCCTGATTGAAAATGTGAACGATCACATCACCGAAATCCAGAAGGACCCAGCTGGCAGTATCATATCCCTCAATCTGTTTGAGGACGGCGCCGGCTCTTTCCATCTTCTCACTGACCTCGTCAGAGAGCGCCTGGATCTGGGGGCCGTTGGAGCCGTTTGCGATAATAAAGTAGTCCGCAAGAACAGAGACTTCGCTGATATCGATCACTCGAATATCTACGGCCTTCTTCTCCTCAAGTGCCGCAATGGCAATGCGGGCAAGCTCCGCCGATCTTTCCTTTGTGTTTGCATTCTCACTCATAGAATTTCCTCTCTTCATCACATCTTCTGTAATAATCATAGGTTTTCTGCGTCATGGGATCCGTGCTCTCACCGGTATCTGCAAGATAATGCAGCGTATCTTTGAGTATCTGAAGCACGCAGTCGTCGATACTCTCATAAGCCAGCTTTCTTACGATCGGCAGATTGGGCGCGGTATCTCGCCCGGGCTCAATGTAATCGGCCACAAATACGATCTTTTCCAGAAGACTCATGCCCGGGCGCCCGGTCGTATGGTACCGGATCGCGTTCAGGACATCTTCGTCGTTCACTCCGTACTTGTCTCTGGCAAGAACAGCTCCCGCCTTGGAATGCAGGAGCGAACCGCTCTTCTTCTCCAGATCAGACAGCTCAACGCCTGCTTTTTCGCAGATCTTAAGCATCTTACTGAGATTCATGCACTTGGCGCAGTCGTGAAGGAGTCCCGCCAGCTCAGCTTTATCCAGTTCTTCTCCGTAGCACATGGCAAGCGCCGAAGCCGTTCCGGAGACGCCGAGTGTGTGCACGAATCGTCCGTAGGCAAGTTCTGATTCCAGTTCTCTGATTAAATTGATACGCTCCTTTTTGTTCAAATATCCGCTCCCCGGAAGGCCGGCACGAGGCACAGCTCTTCTCTTATCTGTAGATCCCTGTATCTATTATATATCTTTCCAGCGCATCCGGCACCAGATAATGTATGGATTTTCCGCTGCCGACCCGTTCTCTTATATCTGTGGAGGAGATGCCGATGTTCGGGATCTCGACCGGCAGGATCACGGCGCCGTATTCTCTTCTGAGTGAATCCGCCGCTTCGTCAAATGCCTTTTGGTCCACCTGGTCCGTCCGCATGGCTGCCAGCACTGTGCAGGCGCTGAATACTCTGGCCGGCTCCCGCCACGATGCCATTGAGCAGATCGTATCCGCCCCGACGATGAAAAAGAGATCCGCATCGCGGTTTTGCTCCGCAAGGGCTTCAAGGGTCTCAAAGCTGTAGGTGTTACCCGGTCTTTGGACTTCGATATCGGACACTTCGAAAGGAGCATATCCCTCCGCTGCGATCTTCGTCATGATAAGTCTGGTCTGCGCAGGCAGAACTTTCTTCTCTCGATGATCTTTAAAATAGGAATGGCCGGAAGGGATCAGGTAGACCGTATCAAGATCATACTGGTCCCTGGCCTGCTCTGCAATGATCAGATGACCGTAATGGATCGGATCAAAGGTGCCTCCGAGCATGCCGATCCTTTTTCTCTTTCCTCTTTTCGTATCCATCTCCACCTCAGTGTTAAATGCGTGACTGTTTGATCACGGCCGCCCGCGGCGCTTGTGACAGCTTCTTATGGCAGTTTGATCACCGGATCTTCTTTAAAAGGTTTATAGAGCACAAATTTGCGGCCGATCACCATGACGACCTGCGAGCGGGTCCTTCCCGCCAGTGTTTCCGCCGCTTCCCTGGGCGTATCGGGCGCCATCTTCATCACAGCGCCCTTTAGAAGCTCTCTGGTGTTAAAAGCTTCTTCCGTGGATTGGACCGTCTCCGGACTGACGCCGTTTTTTCCGATATGGACGACGGGCTCCAGCTGATTGGACAGTCCGATCAGATAGGATCTCTGTTTACTTGTCAGCATAATATCTCCTTAAATATCCTGAATATACGATGATGTGCGGGAGATCAGATCATTCGTAGTATTCGAAGCGATGCCCGTAGAGTCTCACGGTATCGCCCTCTTTGCAGCCTGTCTCCCTGAGCCTGTCAATGATCTTGTTCTCCTGAAGGAAGTTCTGGAAGAAGAGGAATCCCTTTTCCGTCTCGAGATTGGTGTAGCCGAGCATTCTCTCGATCTTGGGCCCTTCCACAACATACTCTTTGGCCTTTGCATCATAAGCCACCGTAAACGGCTCCGAAGCATCCAGCTCAAGCATGCTTTCCGGATCATATTCCTGCTCATATACCGTTGTCTCTTCCGGCATCTGGGCCAGCATACCGCTCACATGATACAAAAGGTCCCGAACGCCTTCTCCCGTGGCCGCGCTGATGGGATAAACATCCACTCCGAGCGTATCACAATATGCCCGGATCCGCGCCAGCGCGTCCGAATCCTCTGTCAAAAGATCGCATTTGTTGGCGGCGAGAACCTGCTTCTTTTCTCCGATCCCTGCCGCATATGCCGAGAGCTCCTTGTTGATCGCCTTTATATCCTCCACGGGATCTCTGCCCTCCGAGCCGGATGCATCCACCACGTGGATCAGTATTTTGGTGCGCTCTATGTGAGCCAGGAATTCATGCCCGAGTCCCGCGCCGTCCGCAGCGCCTTCGATCAGTCCGGGGATATCCGCCATGACAAATCCATTGGCGCCGTCCAGATCCACTACGCCCAGGATCGGGTTGAGCGTCGTAAAGTGATAGTTGGCGATCCTGGGTTTGGCGTTGCTGACCATGGACAGAAGCGTTGATTTGCCCACATTGGGAAAGCCAACCAGTCCCACGTCCGCTATGACCTTGAGCTCCAGGAGAAGTTCAATGGTTCTGGAAGGCTGGCCCGGCTGGGCATATTTGGGCGCCTGCATGGTAGATGTGGCGTAATGCATATTGCCGTTTCCGCCGCGTCCGCCTTTCAGGATGGTATAGCGCCGGCGGCCGCCCGACATGTCGGCGATGACCTTGCCGCTCTCCGCGTCCCGGATAATGGTCCCCTCCGGCACTTTGATGATCAGGTCCTCTCCCGTCTTGCCGGTGCATCTGCGCTTTTTGCCGGGTTCGCCGTGCTGGGCCTGATATTTTCTCTTATGGCGGAAATCCACCAGCGTGTTGAGTCCGTCATCCACCTCAAAGATCACGCTGCCGCCGTCCCCTCCGTCACCTCCGTCCGGGCCGCCGGCAGGGACATATTTCTCTCTTCTGAATGAAACGTGGCCGTCGCCGCCTTTTCCGCTGCTGACCACGATCTTAGCTTTATCTATAAACATAACTACTGGTCTTGCTCCTTTTATTGTAAGACCGCCCTGCGGTCCGTGAATGTGCAAAAGACTTCAGACAGTGCCTTGACGCCTGCCTGAAGTCCTTACATTCATCGGTATTCCTGCAGTATTACTGCTGAGCCTCAACGGGATGGACAGAAGCTCTCTTCTTGTCCTTGCCTACGCGCTCAAAGCGAAGGATTCCGTCGGTCAGCGCATACAGGGTGTCATCACCGCCGATGCCTACATTGAGGCCGGGATGAATGCTGGTGCCGCGCTGTCTGTAAAGAATGTTGCCGGCTTTGACGAACTGTCCGTCGGCCTTCTTGGCGCCAAGTCTCTTGGCATTGGAATCACGACCGTTCTTGGTGGATCCCATTCCCTTTTTATGGGCAAAGAACTGAAGG
>CACXGR010000104.1 GCA_902767235.1 uncultured Lachnospiraceae bacterium
AGTGCATGTCCTGCTGTGGGATGAAAAACCGCTGATCGAGAATCTCGGCTCCGGCACGATCGATGCCGCGGCAGCGCTGCTCGGAAACGGCGATGCCCTGCATATGTACGGCAGCGTGATGGATAAGGATCTGTCCGAGATTCTGCAGACTCTTTTGGCAAAATATATAAAAGGGGAGGCCCTGCGCCTGTACCGCAACGAGATCACATACGTCGATGCCCTGGACTGGAAAGCCTTTCCCAAGGCCCTGATCGTTTCGGACGGGATCATAAAGTGCGGTCCGATCGAAAACAGGATCACGGAAGTGAAGGAATTACTGGAGCTGGCAAAAAAGTAGTATAATAGAAGAAGATCAGCAAGGCCCGTACATAATCAGCACGGGCCTCATTTTATATTCGACGAAAGAAAGGAGAACAGTCATATGTCGTCCGTGACACACCCCGCGTTCAGATCAGGAAATGCTCCTTCACCGCTCTCTTCAGGGTCCACATTCTGTTAAAGGTATCTCCCTCGATCCGGAAGAAATGTTCTTCCTGCGTGGGGAAGATCCGGGATGTGAAAACCGCGTCTCCGTCATTTACGAAAATCTCGATGGAGCTGCTGTCCACGAAGATCCTCAGGTGTGCCAAGCCGTTCTCCAGCGGTCGCGTGCGGCTCTCACCTTCCGACTCGTTGAATCGTATCTTCATACCGCTTCTGTCCACCGTGATTTCTTTAGCCTCTTCCTTATAGAGGATCGACAGGCCGCCTTGTCCCGCCGCATCCGTGAACAGATGGAGGCTGACATCTCCTTTGCGGCAGTCCAGTTCCACCTCTGCGGCGCGCGGCAGCGCATAGCAGCCCGCTTCGTTCGCCTCAAAGGGAATCTTCTCATCCCTGAGTTTTTTGAGCTCCGGCAGCGGCTGCTGGATCAGACGCCTGCCCCTGACCGTCAGCTCTCTGGGAAGCGTCAGACATCCGGCCCAATCTTCCTCATCGGTAGGGTAGCTTACATCCGGAACGCCCATCCATGCGATCAGGATTGCCTTGTCCGCATCCTGCAGGTTGTTGGCGCAGGCCGCCGCATAAGAATCGAAGCCAAAATCCAGCACATGGAACTGTCCATCCGGCGTAAAGGTCAGGGTCTCCCAGTCCATGTTTCCGATAATATAGCCGTTATGATTCTGACTCTGCCCCCTTCCGGGTATGGTCAGGTGCTGCGGGCACAACAGCAACACGTCCCTTCCTCCGATATGCTCTACGGAAGGGCACTCCCACATATCGCCAAAAGATTCAAATCCCGGCACCTTCATCTCCCCGAGGAAGGTCCATCCGTGCTGCAGATCCTCGGACGAATACACCAGCGCGCATCCCCTCTTATCTTTGGTCTGAGCACCGATGATCATGTAATACACGTCGCTTCCCGGAATGCGGATGATCTTGGGATCTCTTTGGTGCTCCGTGTAGTCGGGATTGGCCCCGAACAGCGGCAGCGGATACTTCTCCGGCCATCCGTCGTTTCCAAGCCTTGCCAGGCACGTGTAAGCGTGGCGCGTCCAGTCTGCGTCCCTGTGATTGACTGTGTAATAGAGGTATATTTTGTCATCGATGGGCATCGCCGATCCGGAATAGACGCCCTTATTGTCATATCCGTCCTCCTGATCCGGAAGGAGGCAGACACCGAGATTCTTCCAGGTCACAAGGTCCTTGGAAATAATGTGGTACCAGTGCTTGAGACCGTGTACGGCGCCCCAGGGACACCACTGATAGAAAAGGTGCCAGCGGTTATCATGCCAGACAAATCCGTTGGGGTCGTTCATAAGTCCGGTGACCGCCTGATTATGGAAAGTCTGCCTGTAAGCGGATTTACTGATCCGGTCGTACAGGTCCACCAGCTCCTGCGGATCCTTCAGATAGCGATACTTCTCTTCCCGCGTCCATTCTCTCATTGCGTATACCTCCTCCATGATCACAAAAGGCAGTGATTTGCAACCCCCGTTTGTTGTTCGTCACTGCCTGTCCTATACTGATTCAATTTTACTATAGAATGAGTTAAAGGGATACCCCAGAGGTCGCTTTATTCCCCTTGCATGCATTTCAGCACGTAGGTCGCTTGATGAATCATAGTATCTGCTTGCTTTGCTTTTCGGGTCGCTGTGACATAAAGCTCTCTCTTATCAAGCGATGCTTCCGAATCTTCTATAACAGCATAAATATGGAAAGTGCTGCCTCTTGAAACGTGTTTTTCCTCTGAACGAAAAGAAACGATTTTTGGTGTGTCTACAATCTGATGTA
>CACXGR010000105.1 GCA_902767235.1 uncultured Lachnospiraceae bacterium
CCGGCGCCCGGGACTTCCGTGTGTCCGGGCCGGCGCCCGAGTCGCTGCCCGCCGCAAAAAAAGGCTGCCTCACCGGGCAGCCTTTTAAAATGCACATATTGTCGATCAGAAACGGATCATTCCTCCGTCTTCTCTACCGCTTCCTTGATTTCCTCTGCAGCCTCAGCGGCATCCTCTTTGATCTCTTCCGCTGCGTCTTCGACCGTTTCCGCCGCATCGCCGGCCTTGGCTTCGGCCTTCTCTACGATGTCCGCCGCTTTCTCTTTGATGTTGTTGGCGTTCTCTGTTACCTCGTCGATCACGTCCTCAGCGACATCCTCGGCCTTCGACATTTTCTCTCTGATCACTTTCTCAGCCGCAGCGAGTTGCTCTTTGACCTTGGCGATCTCTTCCTCGGACATCTTGGAGAATTTCTGACTGAGCTCATCGATATTGATGCCTCTGTTCTCCATGTTTTCCTTGAAGCTCTTCTGCAGATCCTTGTTCAGATCCTTGCCCTGCTCCATTGTGATCTCGCCCTTCTTGACGAGCTCCGCGATGATCTCCTGGCCTTTCTCAGCTGTGATCGCGACCGCGCCGACACCTGCCAGAAGAATTTTCTTGATACCCTCACCAAATTTGTTGTCTGCCATTTCGTCCTCCTAATCTTTTTTGCGGTCATTCCCGCAGTTAACAGCAGCACCGGCGCTGCTTTTTTCTCTACTCTTCTTATTCTAGTACACAAAGTGTTTTCCTTGTGACGGTTTTATAAAGTTTACATAAAAATACGATTAAAAAATCAGTCAAAGCGCACCGAGGTACTCCTCCAGCGTGATCCCCTGTTCCATGATCTCCTGCGCGGCTTCTTCGCCCACATAGCGGTAGTGCCAGGGCTCGCCTTTGACGCCGGTGATGGCAGATTTGCCGGTGGGGTAGCGCTTGATGAAGCCGAACTGCGCGCAGTTGGCGTCCATCCACTTCCAGACCGCATTCGCAGTCTCGTTGTCGCCGGTCTCGCTGGAGACGTCGACGCATATGCCGATCTCGTGCTCCGTGGTCCCCGGCTCCTGTTCCCACTGGAGGGCCAGCTCGCGGGCTTCCTCGCGGCTCTTGCCGTATCCCATGTACTCCTTGATCTTGTTGTCCAGCCTCTTTTTCTGTTCCTCTCCGGTGCGGTAGCCCTGCATGACTCTGGGCGAGAGCCCCTCTTCCCGCATCTGATCGAACATGCGCTGCAGGTCCGGATAGATCCGGCTGTCGACCCTCTCCCCGTACCGGAGCTCGGTCAGCTCGCCGTCGAATGCCCCTTCCAGCGGATGATCCGCGTTCACCAGGATCAGCTTCCAGTCTTTGGACTGTACGAATTTCTTCTCCGCTCTCCCGCCTTTGCTCTCCCGGTCGGCAGCAGGCGCGCTGCCCGTCGATGCTGTGCTGAGAGGACTGTCGAACCCATAGAAGAATTTGTTGACGCCAAAAGCCACACCGACCACCAGCGCGACGACAATGGCCGCCGCCAGCACTTCTTTGCCGTACGTGCGAAGACCTATGATGAGCCGCACTCTGAAGGGCTCTCTCTGCCGCTGTTTGTCTCCCATGAATGATATCCTCTGTCAATGTCCGCTGCTGCCCGGAGCGGCTCGCCGCCGCACGCCAAAATATTTTCTTCATTTTAAGAAAATATTACAAATAAAGTATACTCTGTTTCGAAACAATTGCAAAGGGTATCTTTTACTGCTGTCACTGAAAAGCCGCCTCAGCATACCATAACGCGGAGACGGCCTTATCAGTTCATTCACTATTTTGGCATTCAGTTCAGCTTGGAATAGCCAAAGCTGTTGCAGATCGCATCAATCGGAATGCGCTCCTTGCACATCTTGCACTCCGCTGCGTTATAGGAGCGGTAGTCCGGCAGATCCGCGATCTTATAGAGGGAGTGGATCTGCTGCCCGAAGACCTTGGTGGCCGCGGAGAAGATCGCCGTGATGCCCACGACCGTTCCCCCGTAATAGTTGATGCTCTCGCCCGCGCGCAGGATCGTCTGCCCGGTGGTGGCGGAAGCAAGGAGGAGAAGCACGTGCTTGCCCTTGATCATCATCTCAGAATTCTCGCGGAAGATCATCTGTCCCTGGTTATCAAATTCCGGGCTGTAGACGTAGATCGTCTTATGTGCATTCATGGACATGATGCCGGCCTGTGTCAGCTCATCCGCAAGGTAGGCGCCGATGACTTCCATGCCGTCCATACAAACGATCGTATCCACGATCGTGGTCGCTGCATAGGTGCTGGCCATCGCTCTCGCCGCCGCCTTCGCCTCGCTCTGTCTGGTCTTCATGGTCGTCATGTCGATATAGTAATTAATATGGGAGTTCGGCGTTACAAAGTGTCCGGGAATTACTTTCATAATGACATCCGGAAACTTTCTGGATCTCATCTTCGTGTAAGTCTGCATATGCACCTCCGTTCTGCATTCCGCCGCAAGGGCGTATCTGTATTAGCTATAATATAGATTTCATAAAGACATTATACTATGCATTTGAATCTTTTGCACAAAAAATTGCCTTTTTTGTGCCCAAAACAGTAGAAAATAGTCAAATCCAAATTTTGTTTTTTTTCAGAAAACTTTATAAGTTTTTCATTCTTTCTAAATAGTTTTATAACAACTATCATGTATAGTATTACTTGTAAACAGAGAGAAACATTTCCCCCTCTTTTATAGCTCTCAATGTTTAACAAGATTTACATTTCCCCCTTTCAGAAAGCCCTTCGCGAAAGCGAAGGGCTTTTTCGTGTGCGGGATTGGGGGCGGCGGGATCATATCTCTGAAAGGGGGAAGGATCTGCGTGAATCTCTGTGAATTCAACGCAATTAAGAGAGGCTGCTGCAGGCACAGCTTAAAAAAGGGCAGCCGCTCCCGCGGCCGCCCTCATAAAACCTCAATCTTCCACTTCTATCTCCACCGGCTCCTCCAGCGTCAGCTTTCCGCCCACTGTGCCGGCATATCGCCCCTGTCTCTTGGCGATGTTCACGATGATCGTCCCGCCGGGTTCCTCAAAATTGTAGCTGTGGAAGCCGTCCTTTTTGTCCCGGGTCATGTACCAGGCTGCCGCCAGCGAGCCGCTGCCGCAGGAAGATTCGCAGCAGACCGTGTCCGACTCCGCCACGTAGACCACGGGGATCAGGCTGTCACCGCTGACAAACTGCACGCCGAAGGCAGGATAAGACTTTCCGAAGCTGTCGATCATGCGGCGGGCGAAGGCCTCGTCGAATTCTTTGTCCGAGCAGATCATGTGTGTGATCCCGCGGAAGACGACCATGGGATACAGTCCGTCTGCCTCCTCACCGGCCAGCTCCAGCTTCTCCGGCATGGGCATCTGCGCCGCGCTGGTCTCCCGCTCGAGGTCGCAGATGACCTCCAGGCGCTCTCTGGTGCCGGACATCTCTATTTTGCACTGGTCGATTCCCTTCTCTTTGCAGAGCAGGTAACCGTAGGAGCGCGCCGCGTTGCCGCAGAACTCGCCGCCGGCCATCTCCAGCCTTCCCGCGCTGCCGCCGTAGAGGGGGCGGGTCTCAAAGCCCACCTGCTC
>CACXGR010000106.1 GCA_902767235.1 uncultured Lachnospiraceae bacterium
AAGAGCGGCGCGGCAGCCGAGGAAGGAAAGGAGGCCGGCAAATGACAACGCTGATCCGTTTGATGTTTGAATTCTTTAAGACGGGACTCTTCTCCGTCGGAGGCGGTCTTGCGACCCTGCCTTTTTTGTACGAGATGTCCGATAAGACCGGATGGTTCTCCCATGCGGATATTGCGGACATGATCGCGATCTCCGAGTGCACGCCCGGCGCTATAGGAATCAACATGTCCACATACGCAGGCTACAAGACGGCAGGCGTGCCCGGCGGGATCCTGGCCTCCATCGCGCTCGGAACGCCCAGCGTGATCATTATTCTGATCATTGCCAGATTTCTCAAGAAGTTCCGGGACAATCCGTACGTGGAGGGTGCCTTCTACGGCCTTCGACCGGCCTCCATTGCCATGATCACGGCAGCCGGTCTCAACGTGGCCAAAGTGGCACTGATCAATATTCCGGCCTATGAAGCCAGCGGCAATCCGGCGGAGCTCTTCCTCCCCAAGGCTGTTATTCTGGCGATCCTGATCTTTGCCGGTCAGAAGAAACTGAAATGGAGTCCGATCGTGTTTCTGGCGATCTCTGCAGTGGTGGGGGTAGTGCTCAAGTTCTGATGAGGGGAAGATCTGTCTCCAGAAGGGAAAAGGAAACGCCGCTCCGCAAGACCAAATAGATGCTGTTTGATCTGCCGGAGCGGCAATCTGCTGCCTTTAATGCGGCAGCCCCATAGTCATTTAATTGAATAGATCAAAGCAGTGTTGTATTCTGCTCGGACAGATCTCTGACGGCCTCCGCCAGGTTGATGGCGTGGTCGGAACAGCGTTCCATGTCGATGCAGAAGTCCGTGAAGAGAATGCCTCCCTTGGGATCGCAGGCCTTCTTGGACATGCGCTCGACGTGTGCGGCTTCGATCTGGTCCTTTGTCTTGTCGACCAGGTCTTCCATGGCCTCCGCATCTTCAAAGCGGTCCAGGAGCTCCTGCTCGAAGACGACCAGGGAGACGTGCATGGACTGCATAGTGATGTTGGCAAGCGTGTGAAGATCGTCGATCGCCTCCTGATGCATGGAAGCCTTGCCGGTGCGCATCTGCTCTTCGTATTCGACGATGTTCTCGGCATGGTCGGAGATCCTCTCAAGGTCGTCTACAACCTGGATCAGGCGGTAGAGTTTGTTCAGATGCTTGGGAGAGAGATCGAGAGATCGGAGCTCCACGAGTTTTCCGAGGATCGCGCCGGTCAGGTAATCGACGGTCTCTTCGCCCTGAATAGCCATCTGCCCTTTCTTTTGATCATGATCAAAGAAGCAGTCGATGGAATACTGAAGGTTGTCGATAGCGAAATGAGCCATCCTGGTCACTTCGCGGTGTGCATGATCCATGGCGATCGCCGCAGGGATCTGCGAGGTATTGGTGAGGTAGACCAGCCTCTGGTCCTCGCCTCTTCTGGTCTCCTCTTCGGAGGCGGGGATCAGCCTGCCGGCGAGCTTGACAATAAACTCCGAAAACGGCGCCAGGACCAGGACGGCGATGATCGCGAAGCAAGTGTGCGTATTCGCGATCTGCCTTGCCACGTTGTTCGGTGACAGGCTCTGAATAAATGTCAGGATCTGCGGGAAGATGGTTATGAGCGCCAGGATCAGAACTGCGCGGATGGAATTGAACAAAAGGTTCAGGACCGCGCAGCGCTTGCCGTTGCGGTTTGCCGTGAGGCCGGCCAAAAGGTTGGGCATGACGGAACCGACGGCGGCACCGATAACCAGGTAAACGGCAGTTTGATAGCTGATGATATTCTGCATAGCAAACGCCTGGAAGATGACCGTTGCAGAGGAGGAACTCTGCAGCAGAGCCGTGAAAGCGATACCGAACAGAACCGTCAGGATCGGATTCTCCAGCGAAGTCAAAAGAGCACGGAATGCAGCAGTCTCTGCCAGAGGTGCGATCGCTGACTTCATGAGCGTGATGCCCTGGAAGAGCATACCGAATCCCAGGATGACGGAGCCGACTTCCTTGAGCGTCCGGTTCTTGAGGAACAGGTTCATGACTGCGCCGATGAACAGGATCATGGGTGCATAGGCGCCGATGTTAAAAGCCGTGATCTGGGCGGTGACAGTGGTTCCGATGTTGGCGCCCATGATGACGCCGATTGCCTGGCTCAGGCTCATCAGGCCGGATGTGACGAAGCCGATGACCATGACATCCGTGGCTGAGGAGCTTTGCACGAAGATCGTCACGGCGATACCTGCCAGGATGGAGGTGACTTTGTTTTTGGTTGCTTTTCCAAGAATGACCCTGAGGTTGTCGCCGCAGGCATTTTTGAGCCCGCTGGACATGATCGTCATTCCGTAGAGGAATAGTCCCACGCCTCCGAGCAGGATAAAAACATCATAGATTGACATAGATAATCCCCCTTTTGCAGGCCCCGGCCTTCAGGCCGCGGGCAGTTGATTGAATGCTCGTAAAAAGCACATTCCCTATCCATGATAAGCTATTAATGCCAAAAGAGGGAAGACTTTATCGTAAAATTTGTGTAAAAAGGCGGCGATAACGAGAATAACGGAAAAATATATACGAAATATCGCCCTCATCTATCCGGAAGCGTACCTGCGGAATCGTCAGCACAAACCTGCCGGCTGCCATTCGGCCTCCCGCCGAGCTTCCTGGGAAAGGTAACGGTGAACACCGAGCCCTTGCCGAGTTCACTCGTGACGCTGATCTGCGCATCGAGGGTGCGCACGGTATGCTTGACGATGGAGAGCCCCAGGCCCGTGCCGCCCACTTCCTTGGAGCGGCTCTTGTCCACTCGGTAGAAGCGCTCGAAGATCCGGTCAAGATCCTCCGGGGGGATTCCGATGCCGTTGTCCTCGACGGACAGCACAGCGGTGTCGGGAAGACAGGTCACGCGGACGATCACATGGCCCCCGCGCTCACTGTAATGGATCGCGTTGCTGCACAGGTTATAGATGATACTGTATAGGGCGTGGGACACGCTGAAGAGTGAGGTGCTGGCACCCAGCACCGATACGGTCACGCCGTAGTGCCCGGCGGTGGACGCCAGGCTCTCCACGGCATTGAGCGCGATACGGTAAAGATCCGTCAGCTCCCAGGTCATACCGATGCCGCCGCTGTCAAGGCGGGACAGGTCAATGATGTCCTCCACAAGTTCGGACATGCGCTGGGCTTCTGTCCGTATTTTGCCGGCGAAGAGCCTGCGGGATTCCTCTGTGGGGACCATGCCGCTCTCGAGTAGCTCCGCGTAGCCGGATATGACGTGCAGAGGCGTCTTGAGCTCGTGGGAGGCGTTGGCTGTAAATTCCTGCCGGATCTGCGAGGTCCGCTCGAGCTCTTCGCGGTCATTTGCGAGCTGCCGCCGCTGGTCGTCCAGGCGCTTGAGCAGCGGCCGGATTTCTATATAGGCACTGCGGTTACCATCACTCATGGGGTCGTCCAGATCCAGTGTGTTGAGCGGCTCCACGATCCGTTTGGACAGACTTGAGGCGAGTATGGTGGAGATGAGGAGCGCGCCGATAAGAATACCCGTCATAGGCAGCAGAAAGCGAAGGAGCAGGTTCCAGATCGTGGCCTGTGTGATGGACAGACGCAGTACAGTCCCGTCCGGGAGCTTCTGCGCCGTGTAGAGCTGCCGCTCCAAGAGCGTAGAGGAGTAACGAGAGCTCTCGCCATAGCCGGTCTGCAGGGCACTGCGGATCTCATCGCGCTCCATATGGTTCTCCATGACACCGGAATCTGCTTCGTTGTCGTAAAGGATCCGGCCGTCCTCGGTGATCCATGTGATGCGGAAATCCGTCTCTCCGAGTCCGTCAAAATACTGAGCGCCGCTGCCCGCGACGGCATGCGCCACCAGTTTGGTCTCGTTGCGGAGCTGATCAAAGTGCTCGTTGGTAAAATGTGTGTACATAAGAACTGTGATCAGTATGAAAGCCAGCGTCAGTACGGACAGCAGAGCAAAAAAGATTGATCTGGATATTTTGCCGCGCATACGCTGTCCTTACCCGAATCGGTAGCCCACGCCGCGGACGGTGTGGATCGCTTCCCCGCTCTCGCCGAGCTTGGTGCGGAGTGTTCCGATGTGTACGTCCACGGTTCTGGTCTCGCCGGTGTAATCCTGGTCCCAGACAGAGGAAAGAAGTTGATCCCTGGTGAATACCAGACCGACATGTTCCATAAAGAGTTTGAGGAGATCATATTCCTTGAGCGTCAGGGCGATCTCCCTGCCGCCGACGAGGACCACATGACGCGAGAGGTCCATCGTGATGGCGCCGTAGGAGAGGAACGTCCCCTGATCCGAGAAAGAGGTCCTGCGCAGCACGGCTTTGATCCGTGAGACCATTTCCATCATGCCGAAGGGCTTGCAGAGATAGTCGTCGGCGCCCAGATCCAGACCGATGACCCGGTCGTACTCGCTTCCTTTGGCAGTGGCCATGATCACAGGGACAGCGGCCGTGGGGGCGAAGCTGCGGAGCTTTTTGAGGATCGTAATGCCGTCTTCTCCGGGCAGCATGATGTCCAGGAGGATCAGCTCGGGCGTGGCGGTCTGCATCGCCTTCCAGAAAGCGATGCTGTCAGGAAAGCCTTCGGCTTCAAAGCCGGCTATGGTCAGTGTGTAGATCATGAGATCCCGGATGCTGCTGTCATCTTCAACACAATAAATCATTGTCGTTCCCCGTTCTGTATGAAATGATCAAATACCAACGTATGAATTATATCATAGACGGACGTTTGAAAAACGGGAGGAATCGTGCGTTTTGAATTTAACGGAGAAAAAATGCCGCGTTCGTATTACAATGAAAGCGTAGTGCAGCCGATGCAGGGCGCGCAGAGGCGGCAGAAAGAAGCAGACGAAGGAGCGGAACATATACGCTATGAAGGATACAAGAGAAAACAGCAATCATATGGAAGGAACGGGCAGAAATGCCGCGGCGTCTGCAGAAGGAGGCGTTTCAGCGCTGGAGCGCAATGTTCTCAGGCTTCAGGCAGCGATCCGGCGCACCCGGAAAAGAGCGATCATCGCGACGGTCCTGGCCGCAGTACTGATCCTGGCGACGGCAGCCGGGAACCGGGTGACCTATGACAATGAGCAGGCCATCACGCTGGCACTGGGGCAGAAGACTTACCGGACCGAGGGCAAAGAAGGTCCGCAATATTTTGAAAAGAAATATACGGATGCGGCGGAACTGCGTGAAGACGGCGCGGAAATGACCAAAGAGATCATGCGGGAAGGGATCGTCCTGCTCCGAAATGAAAAAGAGGCGCTGCCGCTGCGCAAGGGGGCAGCGATCAGTGTCTTCGGCAGCGGAGCGGTAAAACCCGTATACAGCAGCGCGGAAGTGACCGGCGCGATGTCCTTTAAGGAAGCACTCGAGAGTGAAAAACTGCGGGTCAACGAAAAGCTATGGGACTTCACGCAGCGCGGAGGTGGGAACTCCTTCTCCAAAAAGGTGAAGGAGAGCTTCGAGGAGTATTCGGAGGCGGCAGTCGTGGTGATCACGCGAAGAGGCAGCAGCAGAGACCTGACGGAGCAGGCGGTGACCTATACGGACGAAGAGCAGTCAAACGCCGTGGTCACGGGTGCCGCAGCGCTGCAGCTGACGGAAGAGGAAAAAGAGCTTCTTACCTGTGTGAAGGAGAACTTCGACAATGTGATCGTCGTGCTCAATACGGAAAATCCGATGGAAATGGGCTTTTTGGACGAGTACGGCTTGAACGGATGCGTGTGGGCGGGCGCCCTTGGACAGAACGGAATGAAAGCGCTGGCGGAAGTGCTCAGCGGCAGGGTCAATCCGTCGGGCGGTCTTCCCGATACTTTTGTCTACAACAGCTTCAGCGCGCCGGCGGCCGTCAATCTGGGCGACTACACGGTTTCGAACAGCACGGAGAAGTACGGGGATAAGTATCTCGTATACACAGAGGGCATGTACGTCGGATACCGCTACTATGAGACCCGGTACGAGGACGCGGTGCTGGGGACCGGGTCGGCGGGGAGCTTTGACTACAGCGCGGAAGTGGCTTTTCCCTTCGGCTTCGGGCTGTCCTACACCACCTTTGAGCTGAAGAATATGAAAGTGATCTATGGGAAAAAAGGCTATGATGTCACCGTAGATGTATATAACACAGGGGAGAGAGAGGGAAAGGAGACGGTTGAACTCTACATGCAGAGGCCCCGTACGAATTACGCCTCGGAAAACGGGATCGAGACGCCGGCCGTGGAACTGGTCGGATTCGCCAAGACGGGTACGGTGCAGCCGGGTGAGCACGAGAGGGTCCAAATATCGATAACGGACGAAGACTTTAAGACCTTTGACGCAGAGGGGAAGGGAACCTATATCATCGATGAGGGGACTTACCTGATCACTGCCGCGCAGGATGCGCACGCTGCGGTGAACAACCTGCTTGTTTATAAGGGACAGGACAAGGCGGCCGCCATGAAGGGCGCCGGAAACAGTGCGCTTGTGGAAAGCATTGAACTGAGCGGAAACAGCAGACAATACGCCGTTTCCGCAGTGACCGGGGAAAAGGTCGTCCGCGCGTTCAAGGAAGCGGATCCCGTCTCCTTTGACACGGAATTTGTATCCCTGACCAGAGACAACTGGGAGAAGAGCTGGCCGACCGTATGGCACGGCGGAAGTTACCGGGCGCGCTCCAACTTTCTGGAACTGCTGCGGCCTTCCTACAGCGAGGACAATGATGCGGAAGCGCCTGTGTATAATACGACCCGCGGAGGAGAGAACACAGGCGTCGCCGAACTCAGGGACCTGGCTTTTGATGACTACCGCTGGGACGCCATATTGGATCAGCTGACTTGGAGAGAGACATACTCGCTCGTGCGCAGAGGCGGCGGAATGGTCAATGAGGCAGTCAGCTGCCGCTCGCCCCGGGCGCTGATCGCCGGCGGCGCGGCCGGCCTTACGGCCAGATACGGATCCGGCAGAGGCGTCGTGTACCCTTCCGCCACGGTCCTCGCCGCGACATGGAATACGGACCTGATCGAGCAGGCGGCTGTTCTGATCGGAGAGGAGGCGCTTCAGGCAGGCGTGACGCTCTGGGAGACGCCCGCCCTGAACCTGCACCGCACCGCTATGGGCGGCCGCAACTGCGACCGCTTTTCGGAGGACAGCTGTCTGACCGGCCGGATGGCGGCAGCACTGTGCCGCGGCGTATCCGCCAAAGGCGTGATCCCTGTTCTGGGCCGAATGGTCCTGGCCGACCAGGAGACCAACTATACCGGCGTGATCGTACTGGCCGGCGAGCAGGCCATCCGGGAGCTCTATCTGCGGCCTTTTGAGATCGCCGTCAGAGAAGGCGGATCCGGCCCGATCGCCATGATGGCCGGGATGAACCGGGTCGGACCGAGATGGTGCGGCGGGCATACCGGTCTTTTGACCAATGTGCTGCGCGGTGAATGGGGCTTTACGGGAATTGTCATATCCGACCGGATTGACGGGGATACGGCGGAATACGCCGATATTTTGGAAGGTCTGGAAGCGGGGACAGATATGTGGCAGAACCTCTCCAACAACAGCTATAAGCTGCGCGGAGAGATCCTAACATACGGCGTGCGCGGAAGGTTCCGCCGGTCAGCCGGCAGGATCCTGCAGAATATCTCCCGCAGCAACGCGCTGAACGGGATTGGGAAAAAGACCGAATTGGTCTACCGAAAGCCTGTATGGATGACGATCCGCACGATCGTAAATGTTCTGATGATCCTGCTGACCGCACTCCTTGGCTGGTACGCCTTTGTCCACTGGAGAGGGCTGGTGCGCCTGAGAGGAAAGCTCGCGAAGAAGAAGCGGGAAATGATCAGAAGAAGAAGAGGATGACCGGAGTCAATCCTCGGCAAAGATCCTTCCGCGGACTTTGAGGAGCGCGCTGATCAACAGCTGGCCGAGGACCATGCAGGACAGAAACTCGCCTGCGCCCACAGTGAGCATGAAGAAGGGGATGCCCCCCGGAATGTGGTAGGCGTAGGAGAGGATGAAGGGGATGATCAGCGCATTGGATATGATCGGAGGAAGCGCGCACAGATAGCGGTTGCTGCGAAGCGCGTAGGTCCCGACGGCGCCGATCAGCGTCGCCAGTGTGCCGAAAATGATATCCGGAAGCACACAGCCGGTGATCAGGTTGCTGATCAGACAGCCGAGGGCCAGACCGGGAACGGCGGCAGGCGTGAAAAAAGGCAGGATGGTCAGCGCCTCGGAAAAGCGGACCTGGATGGCGCCGCTGGCGAGATCAAAACCCGCTGCGAGCAGTGTGAGAACGGTATATGCCGCCGCGATGAGGGCGGCCTGCGCGATGTAACGGGTATTTTTAGTCTGTGAAGTCATGATATCTCCTTATTCAATCTTTTATCGTTTAATTAGGTAAGTTAACATATGGAAAGCAAAATAGCAACAAAAGATATGGATGCAAGGCCTCTGTTTGCTATAATGAAGAGTACAAGAAGACCTGTTTGACGCCATGAGCAGCGACCGGAGGGCTATAGGGAATGATAACAATCAAGGAGATCGCATCAAGACTGGGGCTCAGTACAACGACAGTATCCAACGTCATTCACGGCAAGACCAGAGAGGTGTCCGCGGAGACGATCGAGCGCGTGCAGAGATTCCTGGAGGAAGTGGAGTATGTTCCCAATATTAACGCACGGAATCTCGCGCAGGGACAGTCTAAGATCATCGGTGTGGTCCTCAAGTCGCTTGAGTTTCGGCGCTGGAACAATGACAACATTCTGAGCGATCCGTTTGTCTCGGAGACGATCGGGGGGATTGAAAAGGCAGTCCGGGAAGCAGGATACTACATGATGCTCTATATTTCCGATGATATTGCGGAAATACTGCAGCATGTTTCGATCTGGAACGTCGACGGCCTGATCCTGTTCTGTATGATGGACGACGACGCAGACCGTGTCGCGGCCAAATATCACAAGCCGGTGGTCTGCATCGACACATACAGCTCCGGTCACAGCGGGAACTTTGTCAATGTAGGTCTCGACGACGAGGAGGACACTTATAAGGCGGTCAGGTATCTGATCGAAAACGGACACCGGCGGATCGCTTTTTTGACAGACAACAGCGTGGGCGTTGACAGAGCGCGGTTCTGGGGATACCGGAAGGCGCTCGCAGAGGCAGGGATTGAATACAGCGACAAGGACTTTTTCCTGCTCAGGCCCGGAGAGATCAAACAGGGAGAGTACACAGAGGAGCTGTGCACAAGAGCACACAACTATACGGCTATGTTCTGCTGCTCCGACATCTATGCTGCGCTCATGATGGCAGAACTCAAAGACAGGGGCTTTGAGATCCCGGGGGATATCTCGGTCATCGGCTTTGACGACAATCTCTATTCCAGGGTCTGCTCACCCAGACTCACGACGGTGCACCAGAACGCAGATGAAAAGGGAAGGGTGGCGGCTGCCACGCTGATCCGTCTTGTACGGGGAGAGATGATCGAGACGAAGGAGATCCGTCTGAAGACCCATCTGGTGATCCGGGACACCGTCAGGAGGATCGAAGCGCCGGACATGTAAACGATGATATGGAAATGAAAAGCCATAGCTCTATGGAGACGCCGGGCAGATGCAGCCGGGCGCCTTCAAAGAGCTATGGCTTTTATGTATGCCGCGATACGGGGGTTCTCAACGCCGATAGACGATCTCACCGTTTACGATCGTGTAGTGCACGACGCCGGGGAGCCGCTCGCCGATAAAAGGCGAGTTGCAGGACCGGGATGCGAACTGCGGAGGAACGATCCACTCCTCGTCAGGATCGAAGAGCGTGATATCGGCAGGGAATCCCTCTTCGAGGCGCCCGGCCGGCAGATGATAGAAGTCGGCCGGATTGCAGGTCAGGCAGGCCAGCATCTGCATCATGGTGAGATGACCGGGCTGGACCAGGTGGCGGATCGCCAGGGACAGAGCTGTCTCCAGACCGATCAGGCCGCTGGGCGCCTCCGCAAAAGGCTTCTCCTTCTCCCAATCCGCATGCGGAGCGTGATCAGTGGCGATCAGGTCGATGGTGCCGTCCTGAAGTCCGCGGATAATCGCCATCCTGTCCCTCTCCGTGCGGAGAGGCGGATTGACCTTGGCCAGCGTCCCGCAGCGCAGGATCGCGTCTTCCGTGAGGGAGAAGTGATGGGGCGTGGCTTCCGCGTGAATGCAGGGATGATCTCTTCGGGCGCGGCGGACGCATTCGACGCCTTCCTCTGTGCTGATGTGCTGCACGCAGAGGGGCGCGTCCAGTTCCGCGGCGATCGCTACGTCTCTCGCGATCAGTGTGTATTCGGCCTCTCGCGGCGAACCGGTGAGCCCCAGAGCAGCCGCGGCCGTCCCGCCGCCGTTGACGCCGTTCTCGGCGATGAGCCCCTTGTCCTCTTCGTGCAGGCTGACCGGGAGATCCAGCTCCTTTGCCCGAAGCAGGGCTTCTCTGAGAAGGGAACTGTCCATGATGGGCAGCCCGTCATCTGTGAAGCCGGCGGCGCCGCTCGCGGCCAGGGCGCGGAAATCCGTCAGTTCCCTGCCGCCCATCTCCTTAGTGACATTGGCGCAGCTGTACAGGCGGACGGGCAGCGACTTGCCGCGCTCCAGAATGTCGCGCAGGATCGGGACGCTGTCCACGGGCGGTTTGGTGTTGGCCATCAGGATGACCGAAGTATAGCCGCCTTTCACGGCGGCGTCGGCGCCGGTGGAGAGATCTTCCTTATAAGTGAGTCCGGGATCCCTGAAATGGGAGTGGGTGTCGATGAGCCCCGGGCAGGCGATGAGGCCGGCGGCCTCCAGCACTTTGGTGCCATCGTCTGCGGCGATGCCCTTTGATATGCGGGCAATGCGGCCTCCACGGACCAGAATGTCGCTGCGGCTTTCCGTGTCGGAGGCCGGATCGATGATGCGGCAGTTCTTTATTAAAAGCATGCGTTTTTCTCCTGTTTGGCTGGTGTTTGCGCTGATAATAGTATAGCATGAGTCAAGCGGAAGCGGCACAGTGGCAGAATCCGATTTTTCTGTTATAATCAGTCTAAGATATTATAGATTAGAGAGGACAAATATATGTGGGTATTTCGCGTGTTGATCGCGCTTTTATTCGCGGCGCTGGTCATTCTCATTGACCTGCCGCTCCATTTGATCACCTGGCTGATCGAGAAGGCTTCTCCCGGTTCATGCACGAATTTCCGGCACGCCTATGCAAGATTTGCTATGAAGGGAATCTGGTTTCTGGCCGGCGGGAAAGCGACGGTCATCGGGCTTGAGAAGGTGCCGACAGACCGTGCCGTTGTATTCGTCGGAAATCACCGGAGTATTTTTGACATTATCCTGGCGGGATCTCTGATCACGTATCCGGTGGGATTTGTGGCCAAAAAAGAGCTGCAGGGCACACCGATCACACTGATCATGGAGGAGATCCACTGCCTGTTCCTGGATCGCGAGGATCCCCGGCAGGGCCTCAAGACGATTCTGACCGCGATCGATTATGTGAAAGCGGGCATCTCCATGTTCATCTTCCCCGAGGGGACCAGATGCAAGGTGGAAGGCACCTTCCTTCCCTTTCATGCCGGCAGCTTCAAAATAGCGACGAAATCAAAGGCATCGCTCATCCCTGTCACATTTGTAAATATGGGGGATCTATTCGAGGATCACTATCCCAGACTCAAGTATGTCCCGGTGGTCATCGAATTCGGCGATCCCATCGAGACGGCGGATATGGACAGGAACGCCCAGAAGGAGCTGCCCGACCGGGTGAAAGCGCTGATGGAGGAGACATACAAAAGGAACGCGGAGCTGATCGCCAAATAAGGCCGGCAATCATAACATGGGAATTTTAATATGAAGAAAAAGACGACGATGACAGTGACAGATATGAGATGTCTCGCGGAGGGGATCTACAGCATGAAGCTCCAGTATCCCGAGTGGGACATGCCGCAGGAGGTAAAGCCGGGACAGTTTGCGGGATTATATCCCAATGACCCGTCCAAGCTTCTGCCCAGGCCCATCAGCATCTGCCGGTGGGATCCCGGCAGAGGGGAGCTGCGCTTTGTCTTCCGCACGGCGGGACCGGGCACGGAGTCGCTGGCGGCGCTCAGGACCGGCGACAGGGTGGACATGCTGGGGATACTCGGAAACGGATACGACCCGGAGAAACTGTCCGGGAAGAGAGTGCTCCTTTTGGGAGGCGGCATAGGCATACCGCCCATGGTGGAACTGGCTGCCGTGCTATCAAAACTTCCCGGCACAGAGGTGACGGCCGTCATGGGATACAGAGACAGCGATCTCTTCCTGACGAAGGAATTGTCCGCCTGTGCAAGGCTTCTGATCGCCACAGAGGACGGAAGTGTCGGAACAAAGGGCAATGTACTGGACGCGGTGCGGGAAAATGATGTCAGGGCGGATGTGATCTGCGCCTGCGGCCCGATGCCGATGCTGCGCGCTGTAAAGAAGTACGCCGCCGGGAGCGGTGTTCCCGCCTATATCTCTCTGGAGGAGAGAATGGCCTGCGGTGTCGGCGCCTGCCTTGGCTGTGTGACAAAGACAGCGAAGGTTGACGAACATTCTCATGTACACAACGCGAGGATCTGCACCGAAGGACCGGTGTTTGAAGCTGGGGAGGTGGAGATCGGATGACGGAAATGAAGGAAAAGAGGACACCTGACATGTCCGTGGAGATCGCCGGCGTAAAATTCAAAAATCCGGTGATGACAGCCTCGGGAACTTTCGGCTCCGGGATGGAGTACTCGGAATTTGTGGACCTGAACCATCTGGGCGCTGTGGTGACCAAGGGCGTCGCCAATGTGCCCTGGGAGGGCAATCCCACGCCGCGCGTCGCGGAAGTGTACGGCGGCATGCTCAACGCGATCGGACTGCAGAATCCGGGGATCGATGTATTTATCGAGCGGGACCTCGCTTTTTTGAAACAGTTTGACACCCGGGTGATCGTGAACGTGTGCGGCCACACCGAGGAGGAATATCTGGAGGTGGTGGAGCGCCTTGCCGACCAGCCGGTGGACATGCTGGAGATCAACGTCTCCTGCCCCAACGTCAAGAAAGGCGCGATCCAGTTCGGACAAGATCCGGGGTGCCTCGAGGACATAACGGCAAAGATCAAGAGAGTCGCGGCGCAGCCTGTGATCATGAAGCTGACGCCGAACGTGACGGATATCGCGGAGATGGCGAAAGCGGCCCAGGCGGGCGGCGCGGATGCGATCTCGCTGATCAACACGCTGATGGGAATGAAGATCGATATCGAGAAGAGAAAATTCGTGCTGGCCAACAAGACGGGAGGGCTCTCAGGCCCCGCCATCAAGCCGGTTGCCGTGAGAATGGTCTGGCAGGCGGCACAGGCAGTGGACATTCCGATCATCGGGATGGGCGGAATCGCCTCTGCGGAGGACGCGGTCGAGTTCATGCTGGCAGGCGCGTCTGCAGTGGCGGTCGGTGCGATGAACTTCCATGACCCCTGTCTGACGCAGAAGGTAGTGGACGGAATGGAGCAGTATCTGATCAGACACAATATTTTGACAGCGAGGGAACTGACAGGAGCCGTTTTATGAGAAGAAATGTACAGACAGCATACGCCAAGATCAATCTGAGCCTGGACATACTGGGACGCATGGACAATGGATATCACATCGTCAAAATGGTCATGCAGACCATAGACCTGAGCGATGAGCTGATCTTTGAGACCCGGGACATAGACTGTCCCGCCTCCATGGAGATCACCCTTGTCTCTGACAACGGGGAGATCCCTGCCGGAGAGGACAATCTGATCGTCCGCGCCGTGCGCAGGATGGAGGCAAAATATAGCATTCGGAAGGATCTGAAGATCACTTTAAAGAAGCGGATCCCGGTGGCGGCGGGCCTCGCGGGAGGAAGCACGGATGCGGCCGCCGCCCTTCGGGCAGTGAGAGATCTCTTTGTCCCCGAAGTCAGCGATGAGGAGCTGCAAAAGATCGGCGTCACCCTCGGCGCAGACATACCCTACTGCATCACCGGCGGGACCCAGCTGTCGGAGGGGATCGGGGAGGTACTGACCGTACTGCCGGATGCGCCCCAGTGCGGCCTGGTGATCGTAAAGCCGCCCGTGGGCGTCTCCACGGGAGAGGTCTACAAGCGGTACGACAGCCTTGATCAGGTCACGCACCCCGATATCGACGCGCAGATCAGAGCGATCAGGAACGGAGACCTGGCCGGCATGGCCGGACAGTGCGGCAACGTGCTCGAGGAAGTGACGGGCGCCATGTATCCCATGATCGGGGAGATCGAGCGATTCTTTGAGAATGAGGGCGCGATGGTATCCCGCATGTCGGGGAGCGGCCCCACTGTATTCGCTGTTTTTGCAGATGAGAAGGAAGCCGGGCGGGCCTCGAATGCTTTTTACCAGACGCGCGGCAGAGAAGGAAAGTGTGAAGTGATTCCCTGTAAGTTCATTTACAGGATACACTGATGCTGTCAGCCGCAGCGCAGGGGAACAGCGCTGTGACGGAGAAATGTATTGATCGTAGACAGAGGGGGACATGATGGGAGAAGACAATTTAAAGATTTCTGCGATGTCAATGACAGAACAGCAGCAGTCTATGCCTCTGCGGGACGCAGTATTCCAGTCTCTTCGCAAGGCGATCCTGACGGGAAAGATCAAGCCGGGGGAGAGACTCACAGAGGTCAGGCTGGGCAAGCTTCTCGGGACCAGCCGCACGCCGATCAGAGAAGCGATCCGCATGCTCGAGGAAGACGGGCTGGTCACGATCATACCCGGAAGCGGGGCGAGGGTCGCCCGTATGACAGCCAAAGATCTTCAGGAAGTCATGGAGATCCGGAGCGTTCTGGAGCAGCTCAGCGCAGGGCTGGCCAGCGAGCGGAGCACGGATGAGGAAAAGAAAAGGCTGGGGGAAGCATGCAACGCATTCATCATCAGCACGCAGACCGGGGACATTCTCCGGATCGCGGAAGCGGATGTATACTTCCACGAACAGATCCTGAAAGCCGCCAAAAACGAGAAGCTCGGGGCGATCCTGAACGGCCTGGCGGACAATATCTACCGGTACAGATATGAGTACATTCAGGATGATGATCGCTATGAGCATCTGATCACGGAGCACAGCGACATCTACCGCGCGATCTACACGGGAAACCGGGAGGCGGCCGAGAAAGCGGCCAGAAATCACATCGCCCGGCAGTGGAAATATATCCGGGACCAGATCATTGCAGAGGACGGAGAATAAACTATTTGAAGACAGAAATGCGGCTCACGGTGACGGGAGAACAGAGAGATCCGGACGGACGGGCAGACCTGAATACCGGATGTTACCGGGCTTTTTATGAAAATATTGACGGCAGGCATGTTTTTACCTATCAGGAAAGAGACCCGGACAGCGGAGCAGTCACGGAATCCGAAATGATCATCTCACAGGAGAGCTGGACGATCCGCAGAAGCGGCGCGCGGGCGGCGGTCATGCGCTTTGCGCCCGGATCCAGGGAGGAGAGTCTGTACGAGACGGTCATCGGCTCGATTCCGATGGCGATCTGCACGAAGCGGATGGGCATGCGAAAGATGGGAGAGCGTTTTCTTGCCAAAGTCTCCTACAGCCTGGAGCTGGGGGGAGGAGAGGCCATGGACTGCGCAGTGACGGTCAAGGCCGAACCTCTTTGAGCCCGGCGCCTGTCAAACAAAGAAAAAAGAACGGCAAAAGAGTGATCTTTTGCCGTTCTTCTTGTCTGTGATCGTGTGTTATTTGACCGGCTTGGCGCCTGCCTTCTCCTGCAGCTTGTCCATCTGCTTGCGGAACCAGCTCTTCTTGACGTCGGAGTCCGGCGTGAGCTTTGCGCCGCGCATGCCCTTGACCTCGACGATGTAAATGCCGCTGACCATCGCCTTCACCTGCTTCTTCACGGGGATCAGATCGTAAACCTTATCGTCAGCGATCAGATTCACGAACTGCGCGCCGACCTTGGCCTTTACGATCGGAATCTTGGAGCGGCGGGCATACCAGGGTGTCTGTTTGATCACTTCCTCGGGAAGCCCGGATTCTTTGAGCTTGAGTTTCTTTTTATCGACGACGAGCATGGTCACGGGCTGTTTGGCCGCCTGAATGCGCTCGTTCTGCTCTTCCTGCCTCTTCTGAAGGCGTCTGCCCAAAAAATAGAGCGCCACAGTAATGCCGATCAGGACCGCCAGAATTACCAGTAACACGATTGTACCTGTTTTCAAATCAGAACCCTCCTACCAAAAATACGTTACATAGCATTTTAACATTGAATGAAAGGCATGGCAACAAGGGAATTGATGAGAAAATGACAGTATATTTAACATATCTTTATGTGAAATTCATAGGAAGTTCACATTTTGCGGACTATAAAGCTTTTAAGAATCGACGCGGTGTGCTAAACTGTACTAGTTAATCTGGGGATATGCAGGGTAAAGGTTTTTTAGAAAGGTTCAGATGAATATGACGAAAAGATGGATTGCAGTATTGATGACCGCTTTCATCGCTGCCGGCACACTGGCCGGATGCGGAAGCGGCAACGGCACCACCAATGAATCTGCAGCACAGGCGACGACGCAGCAGGCGTCTGCGGAAGTAGCCGCCGAAGAAGAATGGATGACGGACCCACAGGCATATATGTCCGGGATCAAGGCATCTGATTATGTGGAGCTTCCGGCAGATTATGCTTTTCTGGCGGTCGAAGTCGAACCCGCCGCGGAGGTCACTGACGAAGAAGTTGAGGAATTGATCGAAAGCAGGAGAGAGGCCGACAGAGAGCTGAAGGAAGTGACAGGAAGAAGCATCGTACGGGAAGGCGATGTCGTTAATATTGATTATGTCGGACGGATCGACGGAGAAGAGTTTGACGGAGGAAGCGACGAGGGGTATGATCTGGAGATCGGATCCGGAATGTTCATTGATGGATTCGAGAGCGGTCTGATCGATCAGAAAGTCGGCGATACGGTGACGCTGGAACTGACATTCCCGGAGAACTACGCCGACAGCACCAAAGCCGGTGTGAAAGCGGAGTTCGATGTCACGATCAACTCGATCCAGCAGTATATCATTCCCGACCTCACCGACGATTATGTCGCAGGGCTGGGGATCATGGACGAATTCGGGCATTCCGTGGCTACGGTCGATGAATACCGCGCCTTTGTAAGAAACTATCTGATCGAGAGAAACGAGCGCGATTACACCAGCAGGCTGGAAGCGGCGATCATGGACGCACTGCTTGAAAAGTCAGTATTTAAGCAGGATCCGCCCAAGGTAATGGTGGCGCGTCTCAACGATTATATGGTGGAGGGACTCACCTCACTCGCTTATCAGCAGTACGGTACCGACCTCATGACTTTCATGATGAAGAATTATAACTCTACGGCGGAAAGCTACCTGGACGATATCCGCAAGATGGCGGAGGAATATGTCAGGGAGAGCATCATTCTCCAGGCGATCGCCGATAAGGAGAATCTGAGTATTTCGGACGACGAGTTAAATGCCATGCTCGAGAACGCCGTGAACAGTTCGAGCGGATACACGTCTGTCACTGATCTACCCGATGAAAACGTGCAGTCTACAAGAGAACGGCTCAACAGGGGAAGGGCAATGGACTTCCTCAAGAGCAAGACCACAGTGACGGCACCCGCATCGGAGGAAGGCAGCACCGGCGCGACGGCAGCTGCAGAGACCGAGGCGGCGGAATAAGCGATCAATACTTGAAAAATAAGACAAAGGAAGAGGGGAAACAATACTATGAGACAGGATTACCAGCTCGTGACAGTTCGCGGGCTCTATGACAGCAAAGAGAGTTATGCAGACAAGACGGTGACTGTGGGCGGATGGATCCGCAACAACCGCGATTCCAAGGCAGTCGGCTTCATCGCCCTCGCAGACGGATCATGCTTCCAGAATCTGCAGCTCGTTTACACGAAGGAGATGGAGAACTTTGCCGAGATCGCAAAGCTCAACGTCGGCGCGGCGATCATCGCCACCGGCAGGATCGTCCTGACGCCGAACGCCAAGCAGCCGCTGGAGATGCAGGTGGAAAAGATCGAGCTGGAGGGAGCTTCTACTTCCGATTATCCGCTGCAGAAGAAGCGCCACAGCTTTGAGTATCTTCGGACCATCCCGCACCTTCGCCCCCGCACCAACACCTTTGCGGCGACCTACCGCGTTCGTTCCCTGATCGCTTACGCGATCCACTCCTTCTTTATGGAGAGGGGATTTGTTTACGTGCATTCACCCATCATCACAGGCAGTGATGCAGAGGGCGCCGGCGAGATGTTTCAGGTGACGACGCTTCCGCTGGACAACCTGCCGCTCACCGAGGACGGCAAAGTGGATTACTCCCAGGACTTCTTCGGAAAGCCCACCAACCTGACTGTCAGCGGCCAGCTCGACGTCGAGACCTTCGCGTATGCATTCCGGGATGTCTACACCTTCGGTCCCACCTTCCGGGCAGAGAAGTCCAACACGACCCGCCATGCGGCGGAGTTCTGGATGATCGAGCCTGAGATGGCATTTGCGGATCTTCAGGACGACATGGAGAACGCCGAGGCGATGCTCAAGTATGTCATCCGCTATGTTTTGGCCAATGCGCCCGAGGAGATGAAGTTCTTCAATCAGTTCGTCGACAAGGGCCTCATCGAGCGCCTTGAGCACGTGGCCAATTCTGAGTTCGGCCATGTGACCTACACGGAGGCCATCGAGATCCTGGAGAAGAACAACAAGAACTTCGACTTTAAGGTCTACTGGGGATGCGATCTGCAGACCGAGCACGAGAGATACCTCACGGAAGAGGTCTTCAAGCGCCCCGTCTTCGTCACGGATTATCCCAAGGAGATCAAGGCTTTCTATATGAAGCAGAATCCGGACGGCAAGACCGTTGCGGCTATGGACTGCCTGGTGCCCGGCATCGGCGAGATCATCGGCGGCAGCCAGCGTGAGGATGACCTGGAGAAGCTGGAGAAGCGCATGGACGA